>DPVD01000330.1:0-9681 GCA_003526745.1 Candidatus Latescibacterota bacterium | reverse complement strand
CCACAACCCGGTGCCCAAGCAAGAACGAGGCATTTCCCTCCGCTGCGTGCTTCGTGGTCTGGCGACAATTCTGCTTGGCACGGTCTATATGGACCATCACGCCGGCAATCTGGTGAAGTCTTATCTGCCAGTTTCTGTCCTCATACCTTTTACGGGATGGATTGTGATCAACACCGGGCTGCGCGTTCTGGCGCCGCAGTATGCGCTGAGCCGAGTCGAGCTTCTCACCATCCTTGGGATGCTCTGGGTAGGTGGTAACCTGCCGGCTGTTGGATGGGGGCTCTATGCGGCAAGTCTAATCCCTGCGCCTCATTTCTTTGCTTCCCCGGAGAACCGTCTCGCTGAGGTGGTGATTCCACATCTTCCCGAGTGGTTGTTCCTGAACGCAAATGATCCGCGAGTGCTCTCAGCCTATAATGGGTTGGCTCCAGGTGAGCCGATGCCCTGGCATGTCTGGCTACGACCATTTTTTTGGTGGCTAGTTGCGGCTCTGGCCACCGTAACTGCTACGATGTTCGGAACTGCCCTGTTCTTCAAGCAGTGGGACGAGCAGGAACGGCTGGCTTTTCCGATGTCGACATTTCCTGTGGATATGCTGGAGACGGATGACGATGGAATCCCATCTGTTTTCAAGGTACGGATATTCTGGATCGGGTTTGCAATCACGGCCGGAATTATTCTATGGAATATCGCGGGTTACTTCGCCATCTCTCTGCCGCGTATAACGCTGTTCGATCAGTATCGGACTAAAGAGATCGATCTCGGCACGCATTACCCTCCATTCTACTTGCGAATTCAGCCGCTTTTGATGGGGCTTGCCTACCTCTGTCCAACGGACATTCTCTTTAGCATCTGGGCGTACTTTATCTTTAATACTTTCAAGATTGGGCTGATGAACCGGACAGGATTCACGGTCGGAATCGCCGGTCAGCCGGCAGAAGCTGGGGCTATCACTGGTCTGGAGTCAAATGGGGCGCTAGTTCTGCTCGTTGTATGGTCAATCTGGGTATCACGAAGCCATCTTCGCGACACCGTTCGGTTTGCCTTAGGGCCACGAGAGCGGGACGACGGGACACCGTTCACGTATCGGACGGCGTGGTTGGGTTGGATTATTTCGGTTCTGATCTTGGTGGGCTGGATGCATTCGACAGGAATCTCGTTGCTTGCGATTGGACTTCAACTCGGGTTTCTGTTTGCCTGCTATTTCGGGATCTCGAAGTATGCCGCCGCAACGGGATTTACATTTATAACACCCGCCGGTGGAAAGGGATTTGGGATCATCCGGTCCATTACGGGAACGTCTCGACTCTCGCCGCCGACTCAGACGATGCTACAGCTTCTTCAGGGGAATACGTATCTCGGGGCAACGGTGCGGACCGCTTTCATTGTTGCCTTCCCGCACATCTTCAAAATGCTTGGTAGAAGTCTTTGGCGATATCGCGCGATCTGGGCGGTGATGCTGCTCGCCTATGTTTTCGGTTTTATCTCGGCCGCCGGATCTCGAGTCCATCAGGCCTATACCTATGGCGGACTCAACAATATCCTGTTCTCGAATGGCCTGAACACGCTCGTACGCTCAGTACCTTGGATCGAAGGTACAAAAGTCTACTTTTTCGATCATCAAAAACTGTTTGTCTGGTTGTTCGGCGCCGGTGAAGCTGCCCTTCTTACGCTGCTTCGATCCCGTTTCACATGGTGGCCGATCCACCCTGTCGCAATTGCATTTCCCGAGCGTCGCTACGTTTTCGCGATCTTTCTTGTATGGGCTGCCAAGTCCACCGTCCTCAAGCTGGGCGGTGTCGGTCTCTATCGGCGGTCGATCCCGTTCTGGTATGGCGCCATCTTCGGCTACCTCTTCGGGATCATGCTTTCCAGCTTTATCGATGCGATCTGGTTCCCGGATGAGGGACATTTTGTGCACGGGTTTTGATTCTCAAGCCTAGAAAGACCGGATCGTATGGTATGCGTTTAGTGCACGGGAACGGGGACGCACAGGATTGAGCAGGCGAGAAAGGTCATATCTTTACGAGCCTTCCCTATTCTTAAGTTCTCACATTCCTATCCCTTGCACTAGTTGCCTGTCTTCGTGACAGTCTTACCTTGATGCCTCACCCTCACGAGGTATAACATCCGTTGGCCCTACCTGAAACCGACATAATCCAGACACTAGATCAAAAGCCACAGCATACCATCACCCTTCGTGCTGTCCTACTGGGTGTCGTTACGATGGCCGTCAGCACGATCTACATGGACTATCACGCAGGGAATCTCGTTAAGAGCTACCTGCCGGTCGCGGTGCTGATTCCTTTCCTGGGGTGGGTGGTGCTCAATGCGATTCTGAAGATCATTGTTCCCCGGGCAGCGCTTCAGCCAAACGAGATCCTAACCATCTTCTGCATGCTGTGGGTTGCCGGCAACCTGCCGGCTGTGGGGTGGGCGTTGCATTCGGTGAGCGCGATTCCGGGGCCGGACTTCTTTGCGTCACCAGAAAACCGCATACGCGAGGTCATAATCCCGCTGATCCCCAAGTGGTTGCTCATCGATACGAGCGATCCTTCAGTGCGGGCGATCTATACGGGACTCCCTCAGGGAGGGCAGATCCCGTGGATGAAGTGGGTCCAGCCGTTTTTTTGGTGGCTTGTCGGATGTCTTGCACTGCTGATGTCCGCGTTGTTCGGGAGTGTGCTTTTCTTCCGCCAATGGGACGAAGGGGAACGCCTCGTGTTTCCAATGTCTGCGTTCCCTGTCGATATGCTCGAGACGTCGGAAGGGCGACGTGTTCCGGACATCCTGAGTAACAAAATTTTCTGGATTGGTTTTGCGTGCACTGGCACTGTGATCGCTTGGAACATCCTCGGATATTTTGCGATCTCGCTTCCGCGAATCACTTTGTTCGATCGCGCGGTGGACAAAGTGCTCGAGATCGGGATGTACTATCCGCAGCAGTACTTGCGAGTTCAACCGCTTCTAATCGGACTCGCGTATCTTTGTCCGACAGACATCCTTTTCAGCATGTGGTTCTACAACGGGATCAACACATTCAAGATCGGAAGTCTCAACCGAATCGGGTTTACGGTCGGTCTGGAGGGCCAGCCGGCGCAGGCAAACGAAATCGCGATGCTTGAGTCAAATGGGGCGCTGTTTCTGCTTGTGGCTTGGTCTTTGTGGATTGCCAGGGGTCATCTGATTAGGACTGTCAGGATGGCGATATCTTCAGATCGGAGCAAGGATGACGCCGTGCCCTTGAGCTACAGGTCAGCCTGGATCGGGTGGTGTCTGTCTGTGCTCGCTCTAGCGGGCTGGTGCATGACGAATGGGATGACCTTCTGGGCGACAGGGTTCCAGCTTGTCTTTCTGTTTGTATGTTACTTCGGGATATCCAAATACGCGGCAACGACGGGGTTCACGTTCCTGAATCCTGCGGGCGGCAAGGGTAACGGGGTGATCCGATCGATCGGCGGATCACTGAACTTTACACCCGCATCTCTGACGATGATGGAGTTCATCGGGAACAACACATTCCTGGGCGCCGCACTCCGGACCACCTGCATCCCGTCGATCACGCACATACTGAAGATGTGGGGAGACCGTCTCAAGCGAATCCCGGTGATCTGGCTCCTGATTCCCGGAGCTTACATCGTCGGATGGTGGCTCGCATCGGGGACACGCATCTTCCACGCCTATGACGAAGGTGGGTTGAACGGTCTGCTTGTCCCGTGGCAGGTCGATGCCCTCACACGACAGATTCCATTTATCGAAGGAACCAAGGCCCACATTTTTGATCCGCAGAAGCTGAGCGTGTGGCTGTTCGGGGCAGGCGAAGCAGCGGTCTTGACGCTGTTGAAGTCGCGGTTCACCTGGTGGCCCCTACACCCGATTGCGGTCGCTTTCCCTGAACGGCGATACGCGTTTTGCCTGTTCATCGCTTGGGTTGCAAAGGTCGTGACACTGCAATTTGGTGGAGTCCGGCTCTACAGGCGATCGATTCCGTTTTGGTACGGCGCGATCTGCGGGTATCTGTCCGGTATCGCTGTGTCCTCATTGATCGATGCGATCTGGTTCCCTGATGGAGGTCACGGGGTGCACGGTTGGTAGTGGTCGCTACATTCGTGTTCTTCAGCGTATCTTGGCGGACGGCACGAGTTCCGATTGAGCTGGTTCTCCTGCTCAGAGGCTAGTTGCGGCCTTAATACTTCTTCTTCGATCCCCGCATCCACCTTCGCCTGAGGAGCGAACCTGCGGGCGCGTCACATCCACGATGCCCTTGTATTCGTAAGGATCCGTTCCGGCAATCATCACGATATCACGGTGGTCGGCCTTGGCTTGGCCGACACTCTCTTGAACATGCCACGGTAGAAAGGATTCAGCGCTCATGTAGTGGTTTACGAGGACTCGTCTGAAGCCTGATTCTGCGTGGTTTGGGAACGACCGGTGAAGGAGGTAGCCGTTAAAGAAGACGATGGCACCTGCCCCCACCTCGACAGGTATGGCGTCCACATCCGAATACGGGAACTGGTAGGTCTCGTGTGCGCAGTCGAAGCGACGATCATCGTGTTCACGTTGGGGCCACAACACCCCAGAAGCGTGGGATCCCGGGATGACATACAAGCAGCCATTCTCGACTGTTGCGTCATCGAGCGCGATCCATCCGCCTGTGAGAGATCGGTCACGCGTCGGAATATACGTCTCGTCCTGATGCCAGGCCTGACCGGGCTTCCCTGCGGCTTTGATGAACAGCATGGACTGCATGCATTTAACGTTGGGTCCAATCACGCTGGTCAGGACGTCCTTCATCGTGCGTTGTGCCAGGTAGCGGTGCATAATCGGTGAGATCTTATGGATTTGGTGGATACACAGAACCTGCTGCTGTATCTCCTCGTCCGTCTCGTTCGGCCCGAATTCGGGAAGGTTTCCGACCTCGCCCCACTCGCCCCTGCAGATCGAGACCGTATCGTTTCTGAGCTCTTCGACCTCTTTCGGGCTCAGCGCGTTCTCGATGACGAGAAATCCGTCACGGCTGTATGAATCGACCTGTTCGTCTGTGATTCTCGGGTATGTCCAGATGTCAACCGCTGCAGACATTGTTCCTCCGTCGTGTATCTAGCCTGCCAAGTTTTTTCGCAAACTCCTGAGTAATATAGTTGCTCGGTCCATATAGCAAAGATAAGCTCCTCATAAATTTATAGATACTTGACGAATCCGTGTCGACGCAACTGATGTCGGATCGACTGGAGATGGGATCTGGGGATGCCCTCAGGATGTCGACCGCTCGTCGTTTCTCTTTCGATCTAAAGGACCTCGCCTTAGGTTACTGACTGTGGAAGCTGGTGGCCTAAGTCCAGTAATCACAAGAACTAGTCCTGGCAGAGGGCACTACCGTGGCTGATCTGTCAGGTGCGATGGGAGATTGGCAATGGCTGTGTATCCAGGTGTCAAAGCCCTGACTTTCGATTTATTCGGTACCGTTCTCGATCTTGGGGGATCGCTCACCCCTCACATCGCGAAGCTACTCGAAGAGAAAGGGGTCGATTCGTCGGCGGATGAATTCTGGCAGCAGTGGCGTTATCGGCAGAGACTTGAGCAATTCCAGGACACGATCATGGCTCTTGGACATGGAGGGTATCTGGAAACAGTGAGACGAGCCTTTGTTTACGTGTCAAAACTGAACAAACTCGATCTATCTCCGAAAGAGGTGGAGGTGTTCCTCGAGTGTTGGCAGGGCCTTTCTCCTTTTCCAGAAGTCGCCGCGACACTCCCGAGGCTTCACGAGCAATACAAGCTTGTCGCACTGTCGAACGGCGATCCTTGGTTTCTCGAACATCTTGTCCAAAATCGGATTCAGTACGACTTCGATCGTGTGATCTCCGTCGAGCAGGCCGGCGGTGCCTTCAAGCCGCATCCGGGTGTGTACCGACGTGCAGCCACGATGGTCGGTCTTGAAGTTGGCGAATGCATGATGGTCTCCGCCAATTCATTTGATGTCGTCGGTGCGAGAGCCTGCGGCATGCGCGGTGGCTGGGTCAACCGCTACGAACTTCCCTACGAAGACACACCTTATCAATCAGACGTCATTGTATCAGACTTCAGTGAACTAGCTGACGAGATAACGTGAAAGCCAAGGAGAACGGGCAAGACACGGAACGGTTGGCCGCGCCCGAATGTCGGGGCGAGACAAGACGCCTTGCGGCCTTCTAAGGTTTATACCGAAAACGCTATGCGTAGTCCGTTTTCTCGTTGGTCCAGCGTTCGACTTAAGGGAGAGGGGAATGCCGAAGATCACATTCATGGGAGCAGGTAGCAGCGTCTTTGCCAAGAACATCTTGGGCGACAGTATGCTCAGCCCGGCGCTCCACGATGCGCACATCGCTTTATATGACATAGACTCGAAGCGGTTGCGTGAGTCGAAGCGGATGCTTCAGTTTCTGAACAAGAACATCAACAAGGGACGCGCTAAAATTACGTCACACCTGGGCAAGGCGAACCGAAGGGTGGCGCTCAAGGATGCGAACTATGTGGTGAACGCCATTCAGGTGGGACGCTACGAGCCGTCAACTGTGATTGACTTCGAGATTCCGAAGAAGTATGGCCTGCGACAGACGATCGCAGATACGATCGGGATCGGCGGGATCTTTCGCGTGCTCAGAACGGCACCGGTTATGATGGCGTTTGCTCAAGATATGGAGAAGGTGTGTCCTGAAGCGTGGTTCCTGAATTACACAAACCCGATGTGTGCGGTGACAGGGGCAGTTCTCCGCGGCACTGACATCCGCTCAGTTGGTCTGTGTCATTCGGTACAGGCTTGCGCAGGCGGACTGCTTCGCCATGTCGGGATGCTCGACGATGTGAAAGATCTACAGTGGGAGATCGCTGGAATCAACCATCAGGCGTGGCTGCTCAAGGTCACGGATGGGGGGAAGGACCTGTATCCCGAGATCAAACGTCGCGCGGCCAGGATGAACCGTGAAGCACGGAAGAAGGGCGCAGAGAAGCATACGGATATGGTCCGGTTCGAGATGATGCGGCACTTCGGCTACTACGTGACCGAATCCTCGGAGCACAGCGCAGAGTATATGCCCTACTGGATCAAGGACAAGTATCCCGAGCTGATCGAGGAGTTCAACATTCCCCTGGATGAGTATCCGAGACGGTGTATCCGTCAGATCCAGCGGTGGAAAGAGCGGAGCCACGAGCTCGTCAACAACAGGAAGCTCTCACACGATCGCACACACGAGTATGGCTCCTACATCATGGAAGCTATGGAGACGGACGTGCCTTTCAGGATTGGTGGGAACATCCTGAACGACGGAAACTATATCACAAACCTGCCGAGAAATGCCGTCGTGGAAGTCGCTTGTCTCGTCGACCGAAACGGTGTCCAGGGGACCTACGTCGGCGATCTGCCGGAGCAGTGTGCAGCCCTCAACCGGACGAACATCAACACGCAACTCGTGACTCTTGAAGCCGTGTTCAGCCGGAGCAAGGAGTCCGTTTATCAAGCTGCGATGCTCGATCCACACACGTCGTCCGAACTGTCGCTCGATGACATTCGTAAGATGTGCGACGAGTTGATCCGTGCGCACGAAATGGAGAGCTTCTTTAAGAAGGGGAGGGCTTTCCGCTTGCCTAGGATGTGGAACGCATAAACGGAGCAGGAGATCTATGTAGCATCCATCGAGAAATTGGGACGAACTATGTATGAACACCGAGTCGGTGGGCCGGTCACATTAACGTACGGCAAGAGCTTTGCACTTCGTGCCGAGAGCTCTGCGACATGATTCACCTCTGGCATGGGACTGAACAACGCGTCGGCCATCTCGGCGATGGACAGGCGGATTTCAACCTCCTTGGCGATGTCGAGGATCCCTCATACCTGACGTCGCTGACCTGCTCCATCAACGGTTCCTGGCCCGAGTGGTCGCTCCAAGTCGGGTCGAGACCCGATGGATATGGGGACGGTCGACGTCTTGCCCGGACGGGCCATTTCAATGCGGACATCCCTATTGATATGTTGAGACCGGGCGAGAATGTGGTCACCGTGACTGCAACCTACAAAGAGGGCGATCCGTTTCATCTAACAGCTTACATCGAGCTTGAGACCGGAAGCTACGAGATGCCAGCGCTGATCGACTGGTCACGCGTCCAGAACGTGCAGGATGCAGGTCAGTGTGTGGACGGGCACTGGGAAATCCACGAAGACGGGCTAAGGCCGCTCCACACGGGCTATGACAGAGTCTTTCTTGTCGGTGAACGGCACTGGCGGGACTATGAGGTGAATGTGCGCGTCACCGTTCACAGGGTTGATGAAGATACAGGTCCGAGGAGCGGAGGGAATGGGCTCGGTATTCTGCATCGATTCCAAGGACACGTGATCGGCGGCCCGAGGAAGTTTCCGCCTCACCAGCCCAAGTGGGGATACCAGCCTGTTGGATCGATCACCTGGCTGCGTTGGATGGGAGGCGCAGGGAAGCCTCCGGAAAAGCAGTTCTATCGGGGCGATGGCCATAGGACGACGGAACACGGAGCGTTCAACTTGGAACTTGCAAAGACCTATCACCTGAAGTCGCGGTCGACGACGCTCGAGGATACGGCTGAAGGACTGGGCGTCACGCGATACCAGTTCAAAATCTGGGAAATGGATACCGAGGAGCCTGCAGTCTGGGATTTTGATGAGACACAGGAGAGTGCATCGGCTCTTCGGTCTGGTGGTGCAGCTTTGATAGCTCACCACGTGGACGTGACCTTTGGCAATGTCGTGATATACGACCATACAGATGTCTGACCTATGAGCGAACTCGACAGAAAATGGAATCAGATTCAGGAAGCGGGACCCGATCTCGGTGTTAGGAACTTGTTCTCCTTCGCTCACGGGGCTGCGGAAGCAGGCACACACGCAGCCGAGATCGCAGAGGCGTATCGGATTGCGATCGAGCTGCAGGACCGTGATCCGGACAGCCCGACACACGGGAATTTTAGGTGGTATCGGAAGAACGAGACGCCACAGGATTTGAACGCGGTCGAGTTCTGCACAGCCGTAGGTGTCCTGACGTGGAATGAGTATCGCGAAAGACTGAGTGACACCGCCCGCGATCTTCTCGAGGACATCCTGCGGATGAACGCCATCGGGATCCGGGGTCACAAAGTCTTGGTGACGTATACGAACATTTTCCTCAAGAAATCTTGGAACAGTATCGCCTTGGGCGAGGCTCTCCAGATGGATGATCTTGCGCAGGAAGGCTACGAGCTGTTCGAGGAGTGGTGTGACTACACCGCGGCGAACGGCTTCCACGAATACCTAAGCCCCACATACTACAGTGTCGACTTGGATTCCCTCGAGAAGATCGCCTGTCGCGCCGGCCGGACCATCGAACGGGACTCAGCGGAGAAAGCTCTTCGACACATCTGGTCGGACATTGGAGCGAACTGGTTCGATCCCGGGAATCGACTGGGGGGTGCGCATAGCCGGGACTACGACTACCTGACCGGGAGGAGCGATCGGCTCGGCAGCCGACTCGAAAGGATGCTTGCAGGGCAGCCTTCCGAAGAAGGGCACGTGGCCAGCGAGGACCTGATCGCATCAGTATGTAAGCTGCGAGAATCCACGCCGCGAATGGTCTGTCAGAGCTGGGGACACGAACAGGGGCAGACTGCCAGTCAGTATGTGGGGATGTCTTTCAGCCTTGG
>DPVD01000459.1:3210-12746 GCA_003526745.1 Candidatus Latescibacterota bacterium | reverse complement strand
TGGGCCCATGCTCGTAGAGCGGCGGATCGATCAGGACACGGAGGTATCGAGAGAGATCACCCTGTGGAGTCAGCGCGGGTCCGATGTCATACGGGGTAATCTGCTCGTCATCCCGATAGAAGACTCGTTCATTTACGTGGAGCCCCTGTATCTCCGGGCAACACAGGCGGGAATGCCGGAACTGAAGCGCGTCTTGGTCGTCAAGGAGGAACGCGTCGTGATGGCCGAGAACCTAGAGCTCGCACTACAAGAAGCGTTCTCTACGATCCCAGATGCAGAGCCTACCCCTGCACCTGGCGGAGATGTGCCGCCACTGAGCCTAGCAAACCTCACCAGTCTTGCTGTTTCAGAGTACGAGAAAGCACAGCGGCTCTTGAAGACCGGTGACTTCAAGGGCTACGGTGAAGCCGTGGATCAACTAGGACGAATACTCAAAGACCTCGGCGAGCGGACTCGTGGCGACGACTGATCGTCCACGGTGGGCTAACCTGCTGACGGAGCAGCGGAACCCGAAGTCGAGCGACCTCGATGCGATGTCGACAATCGAGGCCGTGAGGCTGATGAACGAGGAGGACCGATCGGTCGCTGATGCCGTAGCGACACAATCAGACCAGATCGCGAAAGCAATTGACCTCATAGTGTCAGGCCTCAGGCGCGGGGGACGGCTATTCTATGTAGGCGCTGGGACCAGCGGCAGGCTTGGCGTTCTCGACGCGTCGGAATGTCCTCCCACCTTCGGAACGGACCCGACGATGGTCCAAGGCCTGATCGCGGGTGGACGCGAAGCGCTCGTGCGGTCGCAGGAAGGTGCGGAGGATGACAGGGAAACCGGCAACAGCGAGATCGCCGATCTAGGGCTGGGATCGGCCGACACGGTAGTTGGAATCGCCGCCAGCGGCGTAACACCATATGTCCACGGTGCTCTGGAAGCGGCCAGAGCGGCAGGATCGGCAACGGTATTCTTCACGTGCAATCCCGCTTCCGTCGAGAAAGTGGAGGTCGATGTCGCGATCGCGCCGCCCGTTGGTTCGGAAGTCCTGACCGGCTCGACGAGACTCAAGGCAGGCACAGCAACCAAACTTGTCCTCAACGCGATCTCAACGATCGCCATGGTTCGACTCGGGAAGGTCTACGAGAACCTGATGGTCGATGTGAGGCCTATGAGTGCAAAGCTTCACGACAGGTCTCGTCGGATCCTGTCAGCGCTGACGGGAATCACCGAGGAAGATGCGACCGAAGCGATCGAACGGTCGGGAAACGACCTCAAGACCGCGATCATACACAAAAAACGAGCCGTCTCTATAGAGACGGCTCGCGAACTGCTCAACCGAAACAATGGGATTGTACGAGCGGCACTCGAGGATCAGGACTGATTGTAGAAGGCCTTGACAAGACTGTCGAGGTGCTCTTTTGGCTTCTCGGCCGCTTCGCGCGTGATCAAGAACGACGGCTTCCCTAGCAGCTTAAGTCCGTGTCCATAGTCCCCGAACCGTTCTTCGCACAACTCATCCAGCGTCACCCCTGCATCCTGAGCCTTCTCTGACAGGTAACCCAGCGCCGCGTCTTCAAATGCCAGCCTGATCCCGTAGGCCTTCTCGAAGGATGAGGTGAAGCTGACAACCTGCGACTCACCCAACACACGGCCAAGTCCTCCGGCTGGGTCGTCGACGATCTCCCTGTCGACCACGAGTGATTTCACCTCACGCGTGGGCAGCGCCTTCTCGAACTTGATGAGCACTCGCTCCGCGACGGACACAAGGCTACGTGCCCCAGTCTGCTCTTCGGCAGCGAGTTCGGCCATCTGTCTGAGGGCGTCGTTCTCGAAACTGAGCTCGATCCCGTACGCCAGAAAGTCACGCTTCTTTCCAACGGTCACGGAACAGGTCGGGTTCATCAGAATCTCGTAGAGATCATCGACGCTGAGCGGATCCAGAATCGCAGTTACAGGAAGTCTTCCCACAAATTCCGACTCGAACCCAAACTCGATCAGGTCCTCGGACCGAAGCACGCGGAGGTAGGTCGTACGATCCTCGACATCCGCCTCGCCGTTCGTTTTAAAACCGACACGAGTCTTGTTCAGCCGCCGCTTCACGATATCCTCAAGTCCCGTAAAGGCTCCGCTCACGATGAACAATATGTTCCGTGTGCTGATCTTCTTCTTCTCCATCTTTCCGCTGCGCTGGAACTGCATCATAGACTCCATCTGGGACGCCAAATCGTGCGGCGCTTTCAGATCGACGTCTGTCTCTTCCATCAGCTTCAGCAGGTTCCGCTGAACACCAGTCCTGGATACATCCGGGCCTTTGAACTGCCCCGTCGACGAGGCAATTTTGTCGATCTCGTCAATATAGATGATCCCGTACTGCGCCTTTTCGATGCTTCCTTCGGCCTCGCGGACGAGCTCCCGTACAAGGTCTTCAACGTCTCCCCCCACGTAACCCGTCTCGCTGAATTTGGTGGCGTCCCCTTTTACGAACGGCACGCCTATCCTGTCCGCAATTAGCTTGATCAGGTACGTCTTCCCAACTCCGGTCGGACCGATCAGCATGATGTTGTTCTTAATATTACCGATGAAGCCGTTCCTGAAATCCGGGTCCTCTCGATCAAGCTTCATGCGATTGTAGTGCGTGCAGATCTTGGTCGCCAGGATCTCTTTGGCCTCGGCCTGCTTGACCACATACTCGTCTAGGTAGGCCTCGAGCTCCTCAGGCTTCAGGTCGAACTCGATGTCGTCTTCGATGGGGACCTCATCAGTCGGAGGACCCATCGAGGTGCCTTCTGGCTGTGAATCAGGGAAGACCACCTGCGCGCCATACTTATTCTCGATAAATTCCTTTAGATCTTTCTGGATATCCGCCGGATTCACCGGCTTACTCTCGGACATCTAACATTCCTATTTTTTGCAGTGCGTTTTGGGCAGCTTATAGTACTTTATCGTGCTGTAGTCGAAACAATATCCGTTCCTTTGGCGCTTGTCAAGACGGGGGCGTTTCAGAGAAATCATAGACGGAGACCATTTCCATGGAGACGAATCAACTTCGTAATATTATCCGCAGAATCCCGATTCTGCACGGATTCACGAACGATCAGGTCGAAAGAGTCATCGACGCCTGCAGAGAGGAAGCTTTTGGTGAAGGCACCTCGGTCTTCCAAGAGAGTGATGAACCTCAGGGCATCTACATTCTGTTATCAGGGCTGCTCCAAGTGCAAACGCCGACAGGAGGCGAAATTGCAACGATAGGTGAGATGGGCGTGGTCGGCGAGATGGGTGTCCTGACTGGAGAGCCGAGAGCAGCGAGCGTCGTCGCCTTGCGGGACTCGAAGACGCTTTGTATCGGCAAACAAGCCCTGTTCGAATTGATGGACTCGGACAAAGACATGGGCTACAAGATCTACCAGAACGTGACTCATATCCTCGCAGATCGTCTCAGGGACAACAACATACTGCTCGAGCAGCAGTATTTGGTTCTGGACGACCTCGTCGGCGGCGGACGCGGCGGGGCGTGAACCTCAGCCACCTGACGCTACGACGCCTGCTTCTGGACCTAAAGCCGCTCGAAGGCTCGTTGATCCAGGACGCCTCGCTCGCTCAGCCGAACACGCTCATACTCGATTTAGCTAAGACTGGTGGCGCACCCGTCACCCGCCTTCTGGTTTCCGGTTCACGGTCACAATCCCGCATCTGCATAACCGAATTCGGATTCCCCTCAAGCCCCGACCGCCCCCCGTGGGTCGAACGCTACCTGCTAAAAGCCCGCATCCTGTCGATTAGCCTCCAGCCCGACGACCGCATCTTGGCCGTAAAAATGGACAAGCAGGATCGTGTTGGGAGCCGCTATACCTCTACCTTGGTGATCGAGATGATCGCTCAGGACAGCAACGCGATCCTTGTCGACCCAAGCGGAAAAATCCAGGGGCTGCTTCGAACCCATACATCGGAGCGCAGAAAGCTCCACCCCGGTGCCACATTCTCAGCCGCCCCCCCCCAGGATCGCGCGCTCCCCGAAAGTATTGACGCCACCCGATTCAGATCCTCAGTCTCCGCCGCCGAAGACCCTGTTGACGCGGTCATCTCGCTCTGCGCCGGCATGGATAGAA
Source organism: Candidatus Latescibacterota bacterium (assembly GCA_003526745.1). Classification (GTDB taxonomy): domain Bacteria; phylum Latescibacterota; class UBA2968; order UBA2968; family UBA2968; genus UBA2968. The sequence goes on along the minus strand of DPVD01000459.1, from coordinate 8,648 downwards.
ACCTAGCTAGGGAGTTGGTCTACCGAGCTGAGCAATTAAATTCAGACCTCCTGACCACAATCCGAGACATCTACACCGAACCGCCCTTCGATGAATCTCCCGGATGCATCCTCTCTCCCGCAGGACGCCGAACCGCCCCCGTAGCCTACAAACCTTTGCACCTTTCAGACGAGCGGTTCGAGGCGACCGAGACGATCAGCGTCGCGATCGAACGCACTTTTGAGGATGGACTCAAGGGAATCGAGAAACGGGGAAAAAAGAAGGATCTCCTCCGTACGGTAACGCGCGCAGTCAAAACCGCGATTACCAAACGAGAACGGATCGCCTGCGATTTAGAGAAGGCTCGTGATGCCGACACATTGGAAAAGAAAGGCAGCCTAATCCTGGCTAATCCGCAAGCCATCGAACCTAGAGCTTCTTCGGTCGATCTGAAGGACCTGTTCAGCGACACACCGGCAACAGTCACGATCAAGCTGAATCCGAACCAAAGTCCGGCAGAGAACGGCGAGGGCTACCTCAAGCGAGCAGCCAAGGCCAGAAAGTCTGTGCCCGTTCTCGAGCGACGACTGAGGCAGACCGGAGAGACGATCGCTGAACTCGAGTCGCTTTCTCAGGAGCTAGAAGGACTTGAGGGCGAGTCGGCCATCGACGCCTTCAGGACACAGCTCGTCGATCGTGGTCTGATTCGTGCACCGCGCCCCAAGACAAGACCCGGCAATCCGGACTCATCAGGCTTTCATCCCCGCCGTTACCGCACATCCGACGGATGGGAGATTTGGGTCGGCCGAAACAACTCTGAAAACGACCGGATCACCAAGACCGCTCCCAGAAACGCGATATGGTTCCACACTCACGGTTGTCCGGGTTCTCACGTATTACTTCGCCCCCGTGACCAGCGTGAGCCTTCCGCCGAAGCACTCAACGACGCAGCCAGCCTCGCTGCCTACTGGAGCAAGGCGCGCGGCTCGAAAACCGTCCCCGTCAACTACACCGAAGCCCGCTACGTCCAGAAACCCAAAGGAGCGCCTCCAGGTCTCGTCACTATCCGAAACGAGAAAACGCTTTTCGTACGACCTCACGAAATCGACAGGTGGAATTTAGAGGAGTAGATACTCTTCCTGCGAAGGCTCGACGCGAAAAAGTGTAACCAATTCCTCTCGCAAGAGTTCGGGGTGCTGCCAGAGTTCCAGTTTCAGCGACAACCCTTAAGGGTTGATTCATACGGGGCCATCAGACCGATCGGGCTCGTTTGAAAGTTGACCGATCACCTGCCCCTTACTACCTCCACCCGCACCTCCCAGACCCGTCCACCACCATCCTCGAGCACATTCTTCAAGTGCCCCCCTAAGGTCACTTTCTCGACCACCCACAACCTTGCACCGACACTCAGATTCCCTCGCCCGAGCGCCTGTCCCCCGTTGTCGTTGAACCCAAACTGATACTCTACGAGCAATGAAAATCGCTCCGAAATTTCGAGGTCGGCGCCAAGGAACCCGGTCAGGGAATCATCGCCATCGTCGTCCTCCAGACTGCGGTTAAGACCAAAGTGCACGCCGCCCTGACCGATCGGGTTTGCATAGTTGCGGCTGAACACGCCGTATATACCGAGCGACTTCGATGCGTAGCGTTCAAGCTGGTCGTCATAGGGCCCGAAACCCTGAGACCGGAAACCGATCGCAAAGGCCGGACGCGACGAGGTTTCGTTCAGTATACGGATCCGACCGGACACACCCGGGTCGGGGTTCCAGTTCACCGAACCGTCACCGATCAGGGCCGAGCCACCGAAAGACATATTGACGACCACCCGCCCCCAGAACCCGTAGCTGATTCCTCCCAGCAGACCAACGCCCTCTGAGGCAAGCAGATCGGCAGACATGACCCCGTGCGGGAGTGTGCCTGCGGTGGGCGTTTCGACTAGCCATCGTGGTTCGACCGCAAGGCCAGATGCGGGACTCCATGCGAAAACAATCCCGAACAGGAAGCCGAACACCCTACACATCCGCGGCCAACCTTCCCCACCGAACGTTGAAGTGACGCACATTCTCGCCGGCGTGTTCAATCTGTATCGATGTGTGGTCTTCGGGCAGCAGATCACCTGCCATGTCCGCCCACTCCACAAGGCAAACACCTTGACCGTAGAAGTAATCTTCGCAGCCCAGATCGAGCAGCTCTTCCTCGCCCATTAGCCGGTAGAGGTCAAAGTGATAGACCGGGAGGGAACGGCCTCCAGCGCCGATACCGTTGTATTCGTTGATGAGGATGAAGGTAGGGCTGGTGACGTGCTCGGTCACACCAACAGCTTCGCACACAGACTGAACGAGGCAGGTCTTTCCACTGCCGAGCTGTCCGATCAGTCCGACCACCGCTCCCGGTCTCAATAGTGCCGCAAGTCGCCGACCAAACGCCTGCGTCTCCGCGGGCGCGTTTGTTGTGAAGCTCTCTGAGGGCACGACAGTACTACTTACCTTCCATCACGGCTACCGGGAGTATCATCTCTTCAAGCGAGACCCCGCCGTGCTGGAAGCTGTCAGCATACTTCTGCTCATACTCGTTGAACTTCGTGGGATACACGAAGTAGTAGTCTTCCTTCGCAAACATAAAGTTCGTCCCCGATCCAACAGTTGGGAGCCCGAAATGATCCGGATCTTTCAGATGCACCGAATTCCTAGCGTCGCTTCGAAGGCTCTTGCCGAACTTGTATCGCAGATTCGTTGAGGTGTCCCGGTTACCGTAAGCGACGGTCGCATGCGAGCTGAGCACACAACCGTGATCCGTCGTCAGAACGACCACCGAGTCTGTAGCAGCCAGCTTGCGCAGCATCTCGAACAACGAGGAGTGTGAGAACCAAGATCTAGCCAGCGATCGGAAAGCCGACTCGTCGGGCGCCATCTCCTTCAGAATTTCGGACTCTGAACGCCCGTGCGTCAGCATGTCGAGGAAGTTGTAGACAACTGACATCAGAGGGAAGGCCCTGTAAGAATGGACCTTCTTCACCATATGGTTACCCTCAGCGATGTCGAGAACCTTCACATATCGCGTCTCCATACGGAGCTTTGGGTCGATCTCCGCAAGTTGCCGATCCATCAGCTGGTGTTCGTGCCGATTGCGGCTTCCTTCGTCGTCTCTCGTGCCCTTCCACTCGTCCGGATAGAGCTTAGCCACATCGCACGGGAACAGCCCGCTGAAGATCGCATTGCGCGAGTAGGGCGTCGCCGTCGGCAGGATGGAGTAGTGATACTCCATCTGGATGTTGAAGTGATCCGCGAGCAGAGGTTGGATCGCCATCCAGTGATCGAGCCGCATACAGTCCACGACGATAAAGAACACCTGGCGACCGTCCAGAAGCGGTGGTGTGACGAACTCAGAAACGATATCGACCGAGAGCAACGGCGAATCTTCCTCGTCCAGAATCCATCTCGCATAGTGCCTTTCTACAAACTTCCCGAACTCTTGGTTGCACGATCGTCTCAGGTCCCTGTGCATCTGGAGCAGACCAGGGTCGTGGAACTGGTCCAGCTGGATATCCCATTCCGAACACCGAACGTGCAAATCAATCCAGTCCTGCCACGATGAGGCCTGCGACATCTGATCTCTCAGCCGGTTCGCAGCGGCCACGTAGTCCTTACCCATCCGGTCCTTCTGAATCTGCCGGGCGTCCAGCAGCTTCTTGCACGCCATCAGGATCTGACTCGGGTTGACCGGCTTAGTCAGGTAGTCATCAATCCGATGACCCAGAGCCTGCTCCATCACCCGCTCTTCCTCATTCTTCGTGATCATGATAACCGGGATGTGCGGATTGAAATCCTTGATCACCTGCAGGGTCTTCAGTCCGTCTTTGCCCGGCATCATCTCATCCAGCAGTACCACATCCGGTGCCTGACGTTTCACGGCCGCGATCGCGTCATCACCGTTGGTCACCGGATCGACATCGTAGCCCCGGTCCTTCAGAAAGATGATGTGTGGACGCAGCAGCTCAATCTCATCGTCCGCCCACAGAATCTGCTTCTGATCAGTTTCTGTAACTGTTGCCATATCATTGACCTTCCTCTTCCACTGAGGATCGCTTGAACGTCCCCTGGAACCACTTACGTTCTTCTGAAGCGGTCCACTAGGAACGCCCTTGCTCTTATCTATCTTATCGGCAGCGAGACCTGAAAAGTAGTGCCCACATCGGGCACGCTCGAAAGAACCTCGATCTTGCCTTTGTGATAATCTTCCACGATCCGCTTCACAAACGATAGCCCGAGTCCCCACCCCCGCTTCTTCGTACTGTAGCCTGGCAGAAAAACCTGCTTCACAGCGTTCGGTAAGATCCCCTTCCCGTTATCCTCGAAGGTGACGTCGATCCACTCTCCGGCTTCCCGGATCTTCGTCGAGACACGAATTCGTCCGGATGTTCGGCCTTCGAGCGCATCGGCCGCATTCTTGAGCAAATTCTCGAAAGCCCACCCAAGCAGCTCTCGGTTCATCGGCACCGAAGGCATCGCTTCGGATTCGTAGTCTAGCGAAACATCGCTAGGCAGCCGATTCCTCAGGTAGGTCGTCGTGTCTCCGATCACCTCGTTAAGACTGCCGATCCGGAGTTCAGGCGTTGAGCCGATCTGGCTGAACCGGGACGCTATCTTCGTAAGCCGACTCGTGTCGTTCTCCATCTCCCGCACGATCTGTGTCAAACGCTCTTCTAGCTCGTCCGAATTCGATTCCCTTACACGCTCTATCTCACCCTTGAGCAGTTCGGTCCATCCCGATAGCGAAGAAAGAGGTGTCCCCAGCTGATGCGCGGTCTCTCGTGCCAGGCCGACCCAGATCGACCGCTGCTCACTGTTTTTGATGTGCCGGAACCCGCCATATCCGACCCCCACAAAGAGTCCCGTCACCAGAAGCGCCACCACGGGCAGCCAAGACAACCTATCGAGCAGGACCGAATCTCCATAGTGAAGCACAAGATCTCCGATATAGGGCATCTCCATTGGAAGAGGCGGATTCCCAAGATCGAGCCTTCGAACCACCTCCGTGACGGACTGAATCGTCTCAGGTGTCCGTTCTTCAGGCGAAAACCCGATGTTCTTCCAAACCTGCGGGCTACCATCTCCGTCCGTGATCACAACGGGGAAGTCGCTTTGCTGGATCGTCCGAAAGATGATCTGGATGTCGGAGTCAGACTCAGCAACGACGACCGTATCGAGCATGGCAAGTTTATACGTGAAGGCATAGAGCTCGATCATGTGCCGGGCCATCTGTCTGGCAGGCCTAACGACGAAAATCTGCGTATAGATCATGAACGCTAGTATCAGGATAGAGGCTGTCAGGAAGAGGTATGCGCCAAACCGTTGGCTGTTCGACACCACCACCTGCCGGATGGCGCTCCAGGTCCTCGACCAGCGTGAGTCCGCGGTGGACTCGCGTGGTGCCGCGCCACTCATGCTTTCAGTAAATGC
>DPVD01000459.1:0-2964 GCA_003526745.1 Candidatus Latescibacterota bacterium | reverse complement strand
ATCGACCAACGTGAGTCCGCGGTGGGCTCGGGTGGTGCCGCGCGGCTGATGCTTTCAGTAAATACCATGCCGGATACCCATGTAGAGTGAGCGTACCGGTGTGTATACTCCGGTACAGCCGAAAAAATTCCAATCTCAAGCAGACTCCAACTCGTCGACTTCTTCCCCCGAGCCAGTCGTCAAAAGAACGACGGCGCCGATTGCAACTGCAAACCAGAGCGTGCACACACGGATCACAAAAGTTGCCGCTGCTGCATCGGCAACCGGCACTCCGCCAAGAACAAGAAGACCCGTCATGCTGCCCTCGGTCGTGCCAATGCCGCCCGGAAGAAGTGTCAAAGCCCCAAAGATCGTCGCAAAGGCATAGATGAACGTCGCGGCCGAAACATCGACATCGGCCCCGAACCCGCTTAGCACATAGAAGAAACCGACGCATTCTGCAAGCCAAGCGACCACACCGATCGAGAGCCCTTTGAGCAATTGATAGGGTGACAGCAGTCGTTTTGCGTTGACGTATGCATCTCTCGCAGGATGAATCACACAATGGAGCCTCGGAATCCGAACGAGCACGTCAAGAACCAAGGGTATGGCACCGGGGATAAACAGGATTAGGAGTAGACCGCTCGCCCCAACAGCCACAAATACCAGCGTGTAAACGCCCTCTTCGAGCGCATAGATGCCTACCACACTTATCAGCAGGAGCGAGATGAAATCCGTCAATCGTTCCGCGAACACAGCGGATATACCCAGACCGATCGGAGCGTCCGACGACTTTTGAACGAGGTAGGCCTTGAAAAGTTCGCCCACCTTCCCCGGGGTGACGGACAGGGCGAGACCTGACAGAAATATCCGAAAATTCTCCATCGTCGGCAGGATGGTTTTCAGATGTCGCAGGTAGAGGTGCCAACGCAAGAAACGGGCAAGGTAGTTGACCGCTGCAAGTGCAAGGGCGACAAGACCCGCCGACCACTCGAACCGACCGAAGGCCTGAAATAGTAGTTCTGCATCGACATAGATACTGAACCCGAGGAAGACAGCTGCCCCGAGACCAATCGACAGGTAGAGTTTGCGGAGAATCAAATTCAAGCTGGGTCCTGTTGGATGTTCTGCTTACAGATCGCTACTTCATTATTGTTATAGGAACAAGGTCTGATACGGACGACGGGAAAATAGCAACCTCCGGAGTCGAGCTCCGCAGCCTCCTCTAGTCCACCCTCTTGATCGCCCGGGATAGACAGATCCTGTTTGAGATCAAGACACCACACCTTTTGAGTATATTTCTGAGGTTATGTTCAAACTAGGCTTACCGCGTCAGGACAGATTGTGAACGCACTCGACATCGCACTAGTCATCCTTATCGGATGGTCCACCTACAAGGGCTGGAAGACCGGGCTTGTCCAGGCCCTATTGAGGCTTGCCGGGCTCGTGTTCGCCTATATCCTAGCGCTTGCCTACGGCCAAGCGCTAGGTGAGGGATTACTCGGCGACGACAGCACGCTCTTCGGGATCATCGGCATCATCATCGTGTTCCTCTGTGTCGTGTTCGCCGTGCACTATGCGGCTCGATTCCTGAAGGTATTCCTGCGAGCCACGCCTCTCGGCATCGTCGATGCCGCAGGTGGGAGCATCCTGGGGCTGGCCCAAGGCGTTCTCGCATTCGGTCTGTTGATACTGCTCGCCTACAGCTACCCGCTGCATAACGAGATTCCAGAACAGATCGAAAACTCCGTCCTGGCAGGACCCGTTCAGCAAGGGGCGCTCGCCCTAGTCGACGCGATCGAGACCGTCTTCCCCAGGGTCAAGTCGGCGGTCGAGGATCTGGACATTCGAAGCTCTGACGTCCCCGAAGTGGTCAAGACGCTGAAAACGGGTGCTGACGATGCGCGCCAGAAGCTTGACAAGATTGTGAAAGAATCAAAGCAACGCTTGGACGACGTCTCAAAATGAACCTGAGTCTAGCCACACAGCAGACGCTCGAATTCGACAAGCTTCGCGAGGAGATCGCCCTGCGCGCGGGGTCGACGCTCGGTAAGGAAGAGATCCTGTCGATGCTGCCAAGTGACGACGTGGGGGTCATCAAGCAGCGCACGACGCCCGTCCTCGAGACCATCCGTATGATCGCCTTCGACGACCCGATCACGCTGACACCCGTTCCGGACATTCGGGCCTCAGTAGAAGCCTGCCGAACACCCGGCGCGATGCTTTCCGTTCCGGAACTGCTCCTGATTGGCGAAGTCCTCTACGGTTCGAGACGCATACACAACTACGTCGCGAAGCGACGTGAAAAGTATCCCGCACTCAACGAACTGACCACAACGCTGACCCTGGAGCCGAACTTGGAAGAAGCCCTATCGAGCGCGCTCGAACCCGGAACGGAGACGGTAAGGGATTCGGCGAGCCCGACACTTCAAAAGTTCCGCCGGCAAATCGAACAGGTGCGGGGCAGCATCAAGGAGAAGGTCGAAGCTCTCGCAGGCAGCCTGACTGAGACAGTTCTGCAGGACCGGCTGGTCACGTTACGAAACGGTCGTCACGTGATCCCGGTCCGTGAAAACCAGAAGGGAGCAGTTCAGGGAATCGTACACGACCAGTCCCAAAGTGGTCAAACCCTGTTCATCGAACCGATGGTGTCGGTGGAGATGGGGAACCGACTTCGTCAGCTTGAGCACGCCGAGAAGCAGGAAGTCGATCGGATTCTCAGGATGCTTACCGAGCGCGTCGCCATCGCGCACGACAGCATCCAACAGAACCTGAAAGTGCTCGTCCGATTCGACGTCATCTACGCCAAAGCGATCTACTGCAACGAACTCGATTGCACCGAGCCCGTCTTCAACGATCGCGGTCAGTTCGAACTGCGCGGCGCCCGTCACCCCCTGCTCGCCAACAGAATGCGATCCGAGGAGCGTGAGAAGGACCTAATCCCCCTAGAGATTTCGCTTGGTGGCAATACCTTCTGGACGTTGA
>DPVD01000385.1:1254-8730 GCA_003526745.1 Candidatus Latescibacterota bacterium | reverse complement strand
GGCGGCCTAAATCCCAGGAGCGACTCGACCTCACCCGCCGCACGCTCCCCGTTCTCCGGGTTAATATCACAAACCGCCCCCAGCTCGACGCGACAAAACGGTGTCTCGGTCAGCTCCTTGAGGCCATACATATGCCGGGTACCCATCCCACCACACCCGACCAGTGCAATTCGAATACTATCCATAAGAAAACCCTTCAACTCAAGGGACACGGATGACGCGGAGCTGACAGGGCAAAACCGAGTCCAGGACCGGCAAAAGCCTCGTGGTCCACTCCTCGCACGCTCTGCGTTCTACGCGTTGAGGCTGTTAGCCTCTCAACTCAATCCTGGTAACCCAACCAGAAGCGGCGTCGCAGTAAATCCACGAGTCATCGGTCAGCTTCGACAAACCGTGGGGTTCGGGATGGGGCTCGGGTACTTCGATCCGATCCATCTCTTCGCTCGTGTCGACGTTCAGCTTCACAATTACTCGATGTCCTGTATGCGTAACCCACAGACCGTCTTCAACGCGGATCATGCCGTGTCCCCTGACATACGGCAGGTTCACGGTCCGGAGGATCGACCAGTCCTTAATTTTGACCTGGTGGGCGAGCTGTGCCTTCAGCTCCTGTATCCAGAGCGTGCCTATTTCGAAGGGGTCATATTCGACGCCGTGTGTGCCGCTTTCGCCCGGAATTTTCTCTCGTCGTTTGGTTTCGCCAGTATCCGGGTCGACACCAAGGATCTCACCGTACGGCGCATCGGTAGAGCGTTCCGTTCGCCACCGACCCCCGGGACCATTAGCTGCGAACCAGAGCAGACCGTCGCCGTAGGTTAACCCGCTTGTATTCGAGGATTCCGAAGGGATCTCCCTGATCAGCTTCGTTACAGCATAAGTATCATCCGGTTCGCTGATGTCCATAAGCGCACACCGATCGGTGACCTGATCGACGATCCACAACCCATCGCTCGTCAGTTGAAGCCCATTGGGCACCCCGTACTGTGAACGAAACAGATTCCTGATCTCGACATTCATACCGATTCCTTTACGTGTTATCTCGAGCGAAGCGAGAGATCACTCTGACGTCTGAACCATCCCGAAAACCGACTCGCCGAGTCACGACTCTAGAAGAAATTCTTTCCCTGCGGCTCAGGATGACCACGTATTCAAATCCTAGACATCGATCACACAGAGCTGCGCTATCCCAGTAGCATCGCTCGCATACATAATCTGTCTCCCGTCCTGTCGCCACACTGGGTGCAGATGTGTCCCGACGTGGGAGTGGTCCGTCACGCGTAACTGGACCAAGTGTTCGACGCGTCCCGTTAACACATCGACCATGTTGAGCGAACCCTGACCCTCCCCCCCCAGGACATAATCGACACAGATCCGAGAACCGTCTGGCGAAAAGGACGGGTGCCCGAATCCGCCGATCTTGTCTGTCGCGAGCCGCTGTTCACCTGTTTCTAAATCCATGAGGACCAAGCTGTTCCCGGGCCTCTCCTCGAAGGGGCTGTTCGTCAGGATCTCTTTCCCGTTCGGGTGCCAGAGCGGATGGTTGCCGAATTCTCCGATTCGCTTGAGCCCGCTCCCGTCTAAATTGACCACATACACATCCTTCACTCGCGGCTTCTCGACATATTTATGCTCGAACCGGATCTCGTTCGTAAACACGAACATCATCCGGCTTCCGTCGGGCGACCACTTCGAGTGTTTAATAAACAGATGCCATCCTTCGATTTCGTCCTTCCGTGGATGAATCAGCCGGCAGTCTTCCACTGATGCGAGCATCTTGAAGGATCCATCATCGACATTCTGCGCATAGACCCCGCACTCGGCACGCTTCTCGATCACTTCGTGATCAGGCATTCGTCCGACAGCCGTATGGAAAGCGTTGTAGTTTCCTGCCGGGCTCACCATCCGCAGATCACCTTCGTACTTCGCCGACTCCCCTGTATCCGGATTGATCCACGCGATGTAGCTCTTATCCCCATCCTGATCCTGATAGCAGATCCGATCTCCTTCCGGTGTCCACTGGGCGTGTGCCCCGTCGTTCGCTGAGACCGAATTCGTCTCGGCAAGCTTCCTGGGGTTGCCACCATCCACGTCCATGATCCAGATTTCACCCTCGTCGGCACCCGCTTCCAAGCGGGTGTATGCGATCCGCTGATGCCTACGCGACCACGGCGGTATGTCATAGTAGCTGTGGACTGACCGAACGGCGCCGTCCGTCAGTTGGCGAACGGTTCGGCCCGTTACGCGATCCTCAAAGACTTTCGCTTCGCTCAAGCATTCTCCTGTTCGTTGACCGAAAAAAATTGCCATGGATACTTACCTGTCGGCCCCCTCGTGAACCAGGCGCGTCTCCCAGGAGGATCCAGCACGATACCCGCAATCGTCTGACCACAGCCTTCCCCGTTCGTCGCCACGTTGTGCCGACAGATCCCGATCGGTGCGTTTACTCGATCGGAAAGGACATCCTGCAACGTCTCAGAATCCGGATTCGGGATGGACCCAAGAAGCCGTGTGGCGCGACCCCATCGGAGGATGCTCTGGCCCCTCGCATCCCATTGCCGTCTTTCGAAGGGCTTGAGCCGATCAGTCAGATAGTGGTTTGCGTGTGCGATGGGACCGTCGAACGGGCAGAGAACCTCATACTCGTTTGCGGTCGTCTCGAGATCGTAGATCTCGCCGTTCTCGTCGCAGAGAACATAGTTCATGCCAGAGGCGCGAGGCTGCGCGACCACGGCATCGATCGCGTCACCGATCCGTTGCGACTGGAGGATACTTCGAATGATAAACGGATAAATCACACCGCCCTGCGAATCAGAAGGCACGAGGTTGTTGATCACAACACCGATACCAACCGCGTTCAACCCCGCGCATCCCAGCATGCCAGCAGAGGTGTAGAAAAGGGCATCAGGTCCATCATGCGAGACAACTTTGATCACCACGGCGGCCTCAGCGAACAAGGAGGCGAGGTCGTAGTTTTGTGCGATCAAAGCGCCTTCACCCGACGTCGACCCTGGCACCATCAAGGATGTGCATCCCGAGATGGCGAACGCGTCCGAGTAGAAGTCGTGCAGTTCCAAGAACGAGTTCAGAGCCATAAGGTCTTCGACAGGGACGTCTGCCGATTCGGCGATCCCCTCAAGCTCTTCGAACAATGTTGCGGAGTATGCCTTCGACGGCGCGTGATAGGTCGAACTGATCTCGATCGCACGCGCCTTAGTCACGACGGGACAGCCGTGACTTCGACTCGTCTGCTCAAGATCATCGAAGAAAGCGGGAACAAGCTCACGAACCAGATACCCAAACGTCTCCCCGTGCGCTCGCCCCCGCTCCTTTGGTGATCCACTGACTTCCAGGTATGGTAGATCTGACATTCCAGTCCCCAGTTTCAGCGCCTCCCGGCTCTCGCCTAGTTACGCCGGAGGCACAACCGTCCTTTCCCTGAAGCAGGAGAAGATTGCCGGTCCTTGTGACTATCCGCGGTCACACCCAAGATCTTCCCATCTTCATTCAGGCTACTTCTTTCCCTCCTGAAGCTGCTTCGCCCGCTCAGCGGACCCGATATGTACCGAGTCGTACGCTTCTTGGCTCGACTTGAATGGTCCGTGGCCCTGGATTCCGTGCCAGTCGCCATTCGTATACATCGGGTTGGTGTTGCCCGTCTCCTTCTCGCGTTTGGCGATCCAGTCTTCCATCTGCTTCCTAAGCGTCGCGACGATCCCCTTCTCTTTGTTCGCCAGATTTTTCGTCTCGCCCGGATCCTCGATCAGGTTGTAGAGCTCCACTTCGGGCTTGAAATGGAAGTCGGGCTCTAGAGCTACAATCAGCTTCCACTCAGGTGTTCGCCAGCCATGCTTGCGCATCCACGTCGCCTCAGTGATGTAGATCCCGCTTTCGTGCGATGCGCGCTGCCCCTTAATCATCGGCATAAGACTGTGACCGTCTAACTTGATCCCCGGCTTGATCCCCATCAGCTGAAGCAGCGTCGGAACGAGGTCCTTGTGCTGATTGTAGCCGGATACGCGGACACCTTCGGGAAGCACACCGGGAAGACGCAGGATCAGGGGCACGTGGAGCGTGCACTCGTAGAGACCATGATGGTCATAGTAGCAATCGTGTTCATCCAGCGTCTCACCGTGATCTCCGTTTAGTGCTACGATCGTGTCGGCCGCCAGCCCCAGAGCTTCGAGCTTTGTAAGGATCACCTGGATACAGGCGTCCATGTAGGCGACTTCACCGTCATACTGTGCGTTCACATACTCGGTGTCGGTGATGCCGGGTGGCATCCAGCTCAGGTGAAAATCTCTGAACGGCTTGAACGCCTTGACGGGGTCCATCGACTTGTTGCCTTTCGCGCACGGGTCACCGCCATAGAACATCGTATCGTACGGAGCCGGCGGAAGATACGGCGCGTGGGGATCCATATGCCGCAGGAACAAACAGAACGGCTTCTTGCTTCTGGACAATCTCTCCAGCTCGGGAATCGCGATATCGTTCAGAAGCTCGGCCTTCCGGAGCGGACGCTGATCCCACGAACCCCACGCGGCGTAGTTCTCATACCTGTTAAAGCCACGTGAACTCGGGTTCCCCGTGAAGCCGACGCAGGTCGTGTTGTAGCCTTCCTTCCTCAGGATCTCGGGAAGCGTCTTGACCTTCTTCGTCAGACCTCCTTGATGCCTGAGCGCGACGACCTCTGTCGAAAAGCAATCCATGCCCGTCAACATCGAGGCATAAGCGGACGTGGTTGGGATGTGTGCGCTGTAGGTGTTCTCGAACAGAACGCCCTGTGATGCGAGCCTGTCGATGTTCGGTGTCGTCAGACGATCATACCCGTAGCAACTCATCCGATCTGCCCACAGGCTGTCGATACCAAACAGAATTAGATTTCGCTTCCGTTTTGCCATTGCAACTCCCTGAGATATGTTCCACCCGCAGCGGTTGTTTCATCCCGAGTAGGCTCGAATGTGTTCAAACCGTATCGAGAGATCAATCTTCTATACTGAATTCTCTGCAGGAATTCTTGACAGTCCTACCAGGTGACCCTGCGCTCCCAAACTTGCCCGCCAACAGCAATTGATCAGCTCGTCAGCTACCGGAGCAGTGCCTTGAACCCTTCCGAATACTGCTTCATCACGCCGTCAGCATCATGGTCGCTTCCCGGCTTGTGGATCACTTCCACTGAGAAAAACCCGTCGAAACCCACTTCGTTCAGAAGTTTGACCGGCGTTCCGTGATCCAGTTCGCCCTCACCTAGCCCGGTCGTCTCCAGCTTGTTTCCGTTGTCCACATACCGTCCATCGTGCGCGTGCAGATGGCGGGTCAGGTTTCCGATTACGCCCATCGTTTCTTCCGGATGCTCCCCCATCCGCTGAGTGTGCATGCAATCCCACAGGATCGCCAGATTCGGGTGATTCACAGTCTTGACGACGGACCGTACGTGTGCGCTGTTACACCATTCGTCATGGGTCTCCATGAGCACCGTCACACCGCGCACTGCCGCGTGATCCGTCACACGCTTGTAAGCATCGGCCGTGCGATTCACGATACCGCGAAGTTCGCCCGTACCGCGAGCACCTCCGAACGTGCGGACATAGGTCCCACCCATGTCCGCTGCCAGATCAATCGCCTTCTTTGTCTCCTCGATATATCCTTCAAGCTCCGAGGCGTCTTCCGTGGCGAATCGCGCTCCTGTCGCGACACAGCTGATCGAAAGCCCCGCATCCTCCAGCTTTGCGCGGGCGGAATTCCGATCGGCTGCCGGTGTATCCGTCTCGAGACCAGCTGCGTGACCCCATCCGGCCCGGGGTTCGAGACCTTCGTATCCGTACTGCTTCATCGAGTCGATGATCTGGTCGAGCGTCCAGTCCGGTGTCACGCTAGTCATCATTGACAATTTGATCATATGTAAAGCTCCTATCTGGCATTTCGCTGAATTGGCGAACTAACGTAACGGCATCAAGCAGGCAGAGCAAGGACATAAACCTTTTCGATACGTTGACTGCTAACACCCGAAACAATACCTTCGAGCGAGCGTGGAACGCACCACTGACCCTGGACTGAGACTGATGAAGAACCTGCCGACGATCCTCAAGATGAGCCCTTATTACAGGCCCGTGGTTTGGGGAGGCAGGCGACTCGAAACCGCTTTGAACAAGGAACTGCCCGAGGGTGAAAATATCGGAGAATCCTTCGAGGTCTCGGCTCTCCCGGATATGGAGAGCGTCGTCGAATCGGGTCCCCTCGCTGGGCAGAATGTCAGAGAACTCTACGCTGCATACGGCGGGGAACTGGCGGGCAAAGGGGTCGTCAGTAGGTATGGTGAAGAGTTTCCGCTCCTGATCAAACTGCTCGACGCGAACGACGATCTCTCGATCCAGGTGCACCCAGACGATACCTACGCCAGACAGCATAAGCTTGGGACATTCGGAAAGATGGAAGCGTGGTATGTCGTTCGGTCGGACGACGGACGGTTGGCATCAGGCCTGCGGTCCGGGGTGGACCGAATCGACCTGATCGACGCGATCGACCGGGGCAAAGTCGAAGACGTCGTCGAATTTTATTCGGTAAAAGAGGGCGACATCGTCTTTCTCAAGCCAGGGTCTGTCCACGCACTCTGCAGGGGCGTCATGGTCTACGAAGTCCAGCAGTCATCGAGCCTCACGTTCAGGCTCTACGACTACAATCGACCAGATACGGACGGTAACCCCAGACAACTTCACCTCAACCAGGCGCTCGATGTGATCAACTTCGGTGAGCCCGCAATTATCCCAGCACCCGTCGATACTCCGACCGCTGTTGAATCGGAACACTTCATCCTCGAACAGTTCAGCAGCGAGGACACCGAACACGACGCTTGCGGTTCATTCCGCTGTGTCACCGTCATTAGCGGATCGGCAGAACTTAATGCAGAAGACTCGAGCGTCGCTCTTGACCTCGCCGAGACCGCCCTCATCCACGCCAACCGAACATTCAGCGTTACGACGTCTTCAGATGCCAGATACCTGATTTCCTCCGTCCCGGTCTAGTGTCATCTTCCCAGATTCTCCCGGCCGTCGTCCTTCATCTTCCTCTTCGTGGCAGCTGTTATAAAGACTACAGGGCAAACTGCTCCTCCAGAAACTGCTCTTTCCGCTGGCAGTACGTCGTTCAATTCGACTCATTGTTGAACAAGGCGTGCGGCTTCCCGTCGTAGATTTCGACCTCGATGCTCGATCGGGATATCGGTCGACGTGAAGACATCAGCCATGATGTCCGGTCCTTCATCAGACCCGATCACCGCAGCACCTTCGAAGATCACGCCTTCGGCGACATCGTGTCTCTCGATCAGGATGCTTCTCAGTTCGAATCGGCTCCTCGGAAGTAAGATTGAGTGGGGTCGTGCTGCCTCCTTCAAAGGCAAAAGGCGCCGCCATGTAGACGACGCCTTCGCTCTTTCTGTTTGGGACCCTCTAAACGGATACGTTGGTATACTCTCCGTTCACG
>DPVD01000385.1:0-952 GCA_003526745.1 Candidatus Latescibacterota bacterium | reverse complement strand
CTCCGTTCACGAGCCTGAAGATGCCATTCGGGTTCGCGTCCTTGAGCTCGTCCGGAAGGCCGCTCTGCGGAAATCCCTGGTAGCTCAAGAGTCGCGTGAACCGGAAAATAGCGGCCGTGCCCACCGAAGTCGATCGACCATCGGTCGTCGCCGGGTAAGGGCCACCGTGGTGCATCGAGTGGCAGACCTCCACCCCCGTCGGGAACCCGTTGAAAATAATACGCCCCACTTTCCGTTCCAGGATCTCGACGAGGTCCATATGCTCCTCGAGGTCCTTCTCCGTCCCGTGAATCGTGGCGGTCAGGTGACCATCCAGCTTGTTCGCGGCACGGATCAGCTCCGCCTTATCCCTGGCTTTCACCACGAGCGTAGACGGTCCGAAGATCTCTTCGCTCAACTCGTCGTTGCCAACAAAGGCATCGATATCCGTCGTCCACACGTGAGCCCCGGCCTGTGTCGCCTGTGCATCGACAGCAGTGCCTGATTTAGCCAGGAGCGACACGCCTCCTGCTTCCTTGAGGACACCGAGTCCGGCTTCGTAGGCATCGCGGATTCCGGGGTTCAACATAGTCCCTGGTTCAGCGTTGGAAAACGCCTCCTCAGCGGCACTGATAAACTTCTCCATCGAGTCACCTTCTAGACCAAGGACGAGACCTGGGTTGGTGCAGAACTGCCCTACACCAAGCGTAACGGATCCGCAAAGACCTTGAGCGAAAGCCTCCCCACGCTCTTCGAGGGCACCCGGCAAGACAAAAACGGGATTCAGACTCCCCATTTCGGCGTAGACCGGGATCGGCTCAGGCCGCGCTGCGGCCAGGTCAAACAGAGCGCGACCGCCTTTGAGGGATCCCGTGAACCCGACGGCCTTGGTGATCGGATGCTGAACGAGAGCGGACCCAACGATCTGTCCAGAACCATGGACCATGGAAAATACACCTTCCGGCATCCCGCA
>DPVD01000137.1:0-3472 GCA_003526745.1 Candidatus Latescibacterota bacterium | reverse complement strand
GAAACAGGCCATATGCAGGGCGTGAATCCCGCAATCAGCCGTGACCGCCGAGATCCCCGCCTGCTCCGGGTCGAATCGCCACCGCACTCGAGGGTTATCTTCGTCGCGAGGATCCGCGTGAAAGCCACCCGCGAACTCACCGAAGACCACACGAATGCCGCCAAGATCGCCTCTTGCCACCATGGCTCGCATATGACGGACCATTGGATAGCCGGAGTAGCCATAGTTGACTGCACATACGCGACCAGAATCGCGGGCGATCCCGACTAGGGTCCTAGCCTCATCCAAGGTCGCCGTCAACGGTTTTTCGCACAGCACGTGGAAGCCTGCCTCGAGGAAACTCTTCGTGATCTCGAAATGTGTCACGTTTGGAGTAGCCACCGTGACGATGTCGACCCCTCTGGGATGCTCGCGTTCACCCTCGAGCATTTCGCGCCAGTTGCCGTAAGCTCGTTCTACATCCAGACCTAGTCGGATACCGTACTCACGCGCTCTCTTGGGATCTTCATCCATAGCGCCGGCGGCAAATTCCAACCTGCCGTCTAGGCCCGACGCGGCAAGATGCACGAAACCGATTTGGCTGCCTTCGCCACCTCCAACCAGTCCCCAGCCCAGTTTCTTCATTTGTAAGTCTCCTGCAACGAATGAGATCTACACGTTAGATGATCCCGTCTCTGGCATGTATGTTGCCCGGTTTTCCCGAATAAAAGCGGGTTTTATGGTCGTCTAGTATCTCGTTTGGACGTTTTGCTGCGCGTGATTACACGTTTATGGGATGCAATATAACTGTCCGCACACTCGCTAGTTTCAAGAACTCGCATCAGTGAACGCATACACTGGCACAGCCCAATCAGATCGAAACGCAAACTGCCTCTGTGACCGAAAAGTAGGCCAGCAGTCTGTTGGTAATCTCAAATAGCGATTCTAAGACCGGGGGATATTACAAGCCCCATTTTATTGACCGAATACCTTGACTGGCCCTACGTTTTGAACGTTAGATCGACTTTTTCTTGAGGTAGTTCCTTCGATCGTTCACCTTAACCGGATCAGGAGATGATGACGTATCTTGAAGCCGCACTGCTCGGTATTGTCCAAGGCTTGACCGAATTTCTGCCTGTCAGTAGTTCGGGCCATTTAGCGTTGGGGCATGCGATGCTCGGCATCAAGACGGGAGACGTCACCTTCGAGGTTATCGTGCACTTCGGCACTTTGATGGCGGTCGTAACCGTGTTCAGACGCCGTATATGGAAGCTGGTCTACGGCTTCTTCGGACGCGATCCCAGAGCGCTGAAGACAGTCGGGCTCTTGGTCCTCGCATCACTGCCGGCCGTGATCGCTGGCCTAACTCTAGAGGGTCGCCTGACCGAGATCTTCGCCAGCCCTTTCACCGTTTCCGTTATGTTAATCGTCACCGGGTTTGTCCTCTTCAGCACGCGAAACCGGCTTGGTGAGCGCCCAGTAGAAACTGTTTTATCAAGCCTGGCGATCGGGATCGCTCAAGCGGCGGCAATCGTGCCGGGTATTTCCCGTTCCGGTATGACGATCGCGACGGGACTGTGGTGCAAGGTAGAAGCACAGGAGGCCGCGATGTTCTCATTTCTGCTCGCGATACCGATCATCGCAGGTGCCACTGCACTAAAAGTCGGAGGACTGGTAACTATCGGACCGGGAACTGAATCTTGGTCCGTCCTGCTGGTCGGAGCGGTGACCGCATACGTGTCAGGTGTATTTTCGGTCCGCTGGCTGCTCTCGATCCTCGGCCGAGGTAAACTCAGCCTATTCGCGTACTATTGCTGGGCAGTCGGTTTGATCGGTGTCGTGTCTTACTGGTGATAACAGCTAACGACGCGAAGCGTATTCGATTGGGCTCGCACCGTCGTTTGTGCGTGCCCAATTTTTCTGCGAGAGAGTGTTTGACCTCTACTTACGACAGAGGTTCCGTATACGCATTACGACAACTCAAACAGGAGCCTCACGATGTCATTCCAACCTGAACACTGTTCACCTCCGCTTCCATTCACGTTCGACAAGGAACAGATACGGCTCTACACTCATCTCTTCGAAGGCGAGCGATTCCCGGACGGTCGCCCAAAAGTTCCGGATTCCATCCTCGATCGAATGAAACGGGTTACTTGCGAGCAGGCCTGGACTATCCTCCGGCAGCACGATTACGAGTGCCAATATCAAGGAAAATGGGGGATCACCCATGGAAACCCGGTGTTGGTTGGACGCGCGGTTACATGCAATTTCATCCCCCACAGACCCGATGTCGCCGATGTCGTCGCTAAGGAGGCACATCAGCAAGGGCTACAGGGGCGTGACAAGCACTGGGTGATGGATCGTCTGGTAAAGGACGATGTAATCGTCGCTGATCTAATGGACAAGCAGATTGGTGGTGGTTTCTTTGGGGATAATCTGGCGAACATGATCCGTGAGAAAACAGGTACAGGAGCCGTCGTATGGGGAGGTACGCGCGACTTAGCGGGTATCCTGGAACTTGAGGACTTCATAGTTTTCAATAGGAACTGGGATCCCTCTACTTCTGGGTCGTATGACAAGTCTATGGTGATTGGATACAACACACCGATTGTGATCGGTCGTGCGGCCGTGATGCCCGGCGACGTAGTTCTGGGCCTGAAGGAGGGTGTTGTCTTTGTGCCCGCCCATCTGGCTCAGGAGGTCGTTGAGACATCCGAATTGATCGCACTAAAGGACACCTTTGGGTTCGAGCGGTTGAAGGCCGGGACATACACGGGTGGACAGATCGATGGGGCCTGGGCAACCGAAATCAGTGAAGACTTCTACCGTTGGGTTCGGGATCGCATCGACTCCCTGCCACACGAGCAGCAGGCTTTTCTTCGAAAGCAGGACTGGTTCTGAGCCGGCTTCACCAACGACTTTGTATGGGCTTGGACTTCGGCGCATTGCTGCCAGCATCAGTGTTTCGACTTATTTGGGCCTGCGCCAGCATTTTTATATGTATTCTCGCCTGCAAGGGGAGAGAGTCTTCGACGCTACAGACGTCCACTCCCTCAGTCTTGCCCGCGGCTGGATCAATAGATCCCACGATACTGCAAAATCGCTCATTCGGTGAGGCTCCAGTACTTGCTGCTCTCGTGGCCGAAGGGCTCCTGCCTCCAGTATCAGAGCGATTACCCGAAAACCCGAAGGTGCGGGCTCCTTTCCAGTCAATAGGCGTTTACGGGGGCGACCTGCGCCGAGGGCTGACCGGTGACATCATCCAGATGCCGGCCATTATGAAAATGATGAACGAGGCTCTTCTCGAATATGCGAAGCCGAGAGGGGATTCCACCGAGGCCAACCTCGCGGAAAGCTACACCTTCGAGGAAGGAGGAAGAGTCGCAATCGTACAACTTCGTAAAGGGATTCGGTGGTCGGATGGACATCCTTTCACTGCAGACGACATCCTCTTCTACTACGAAGATGTTCTTTTCGACGACAATGCGAGGCC
>DPVD01000072.1:6991-10983 GCA_003526745.1 Candidatus Latescibacterota bacterium | reverse complement strand
GCAGGCGGTTGCCGTCGGGTGGCCCCTAGATGCTGGTCGCGCCGACGGTGTCGTCGGCTTCATAGACCGGCCGATCGATGACTCCAGCGTCCTCATGGTCAAACTGGCGGACCGCCTTCCGGACTATATGGTGCCGAAGGCGGTTTACTCGGTGGGCGAGTTTCCGCTGAACTCGAATGGCAAAGTCGATCGGCAGGCTCTCGCCAAGTCGATTGAAGCTCAGGAGCGTGGCACTGATGCGTGAAAAGTTGCTGGCCTATCTCGCTGACAGGATTGATGGGACTGAACTCGAGGATGACACACCGATCTTTTCGTCAGGTCTGATCGACTCGTTCGACATGGTCGATCTGGTGCTGTTTATCGAGAAGGAGGCGGGGCTGGAGATGCAGGCAGCCGAGATTACGCTGGAGAACTTCGATTCTCTCGGCAAGATTCTCGCATTCGTTGAAACAAGGTCGGCGACCTGATTATGCCGGAGAGAGAAGGCATCGTTGTCTTGGGAGCACCAAGGTCTGGAACGACCCTTTTGCGTCGGATCCTCGATGCGCACCCTAGAATCAGCTGCCCGGGAGAAACCAACCTGTTTGCCGCCTGCGACCGGTTTCTCCGGACCGACACCAACGCCGATGGGCTGAAAATCGGAGTCCTCAGCGGTCTCTCCTTCATGGGGGTTGCCGAAGAGGAGGCGATCGAAAGACTTCGCGACCTTGTGTTGTCGTTCTTGAGAGACCACGCCAAAAGTCAGGGCAAGCCTCGGTGGGCAGAGAAATCGGCTTTTGACAGCTTTCATATCCCGACAGTCGAACGGCTTGTTGAGACAAGGGCCCATTTTGTATGCGTCCACCGTCACGGCTTAGATGTAGCGCTGAGCTTGCAGGATCTGTGTGACAAGGCTGGATACTACGCGTCCGAACTGATGCCGTATCTGAGGCGTTATCCGAGGCCACTCGAGGCGTTCACGCGTGCTTGGGTCGATGTCACAACGGAACTCCTCGCGTTTACGGCTCGAAATCCCGACTCTTCGGTAATGATCCGGTATGAAGACCTTGTCTCCGAGCCGAACCACGTCATCGGCAAGATACTTGATTTCGTGGGTGAGACACATCCGTCGGACCTGCTTGACAAGGCTCTGTCGAGTCGGGAAAACCTTGGGCTCGGTGATTGGAAGACCTACGGTCGCTCGAGCATCGAGCCAGGCAGCATCGGAAGATGGAACAGTCTCTCGCGAAACGTAGCCAGCACGCTGGGCGAGATCGCCAATCCTGTTTTGGAAGCGACCGGATACGAGACAGTGCCTGTTGTGCCACGTAGATCGCAGCAAGATGCTCAGAAAGGCTATAAGATGGGTCTGATGCTGCAGCACGCGCGCGAGGAGTAGCCGAGAGGACTATTGTGTGAGAAACTCCATCCATGAGATCCAGTACAAGGCGGGTCTTGAAGCGACTCAGAAGAGGGCGGAAGACGAACCCCGAGAAGTCCCTCACGACGAGCGGGCTTTCTTCGAGAGCTTCTACGCTGCGAACATATCGGGTGTGCCGGAAGACCACATGACGATCGGGGCAATCTCTGATCTTGAGGCCCGCTTTCACTACAATGCAGTCGAAAACGGGATCATTCGAGCGCTTGCTCGGCGAAACCCGCCCCCACCCTCGGGGATGGTGACCACGCAACGCTTACTTGCTCGTAGGAACGCATGTCGGCACCTAGATGTCGGGTCCGGAACCGGCCACTGGATTGATTTCATGGTTGATGTCTTCTCGGTAAGGGAATCTGTAGGGTTCGAGATAACAGAAAGGATGTCGCAACATTTGCAGGAGAAGTATGATAATCGAGAGAACATACGAGTTAAGTGTGTCGATATCTCCGACCCGTCTTTCGACCCGGGTTCAGTTGGACCGGCGTTCGATTACATCACGGCCATTGGTGTCATGTTCCACATCGTCGATGACGCCCGTTGGACGCGAGCCGTCGAGGTCCTGACTCGGATGCTCAAGCCGGATGGTCTTCTGATCGTGGGGGGGGACTTTGGATCTGAAACTAGGAATGTCGAGTTTCACGACTCAGATAACTTCGAGTCCTGGAAGAGCTTCCGTCGGGCGGACCCGTCTAGCGGAGAGATAAGGGTCAACAAGCGGGTGCGCTCCCTGGCTGCTTGGCAGGATCTTGTATCTCGTTGCGGTCTCACGATCGTGGATCTTGTCAGGTCGGATCGGGATCCCTTGATTACGACGCCTGAGAACGACGTGCTCGTTCTTGTAAAGGAGCCATCGTGATGGTCGTTTGGCTCGACCGGCTGGACGTTCTGTCCGTCTTCTTCTCTCTCAGATTTCCGAAAACAAGCGTGATACGCTACTTAGCTGAGACCCCTAGGGGTCTCAGCCTCGCTTTGGCCCTTAGACAATTACGTCTCTTGCGAGCATCCGTTGAGCCAGTTGCGTGGAGCCTTGGCTCACTCAAAGATGACGACGGGAGGAGTCTCAGGTTCCGTGTCGAGGCGGTTTGCGAGCGGGTTGTGGATGCTGCAGCGCAAGGTATCGACGAGATTCTGATGAATCTCCCCGTAGCGTCTCTGGCGAGTCTTCCCGCGACTTGGATGGGGAAGTTCTACCGATCCGAGCTTTTCCTCACGCTGCGTCCCCAGATTGCCGCCTTTCTGGCAGTCCAAGCTCTGATTCGGTTAAAACCCGATTGCGCAGGTGGAATCCTGTTGCTTCGGGGGTTCCCGTTCACGAATCGCATCCGATGCGTCTGCCGGCCGGACGCGGTCGCGCCCGTTTTGTATGGGTCGTGGCTCTGGGGCAGACTCTTGCCGTTCCTGAGGCTGATCGCACTGACTCTGCGTGTGTTCTCTCGTGCGGCGATCCGCGGGCTTTCCCGCAAGGTCCGTTGGCAGGAGAAGGCGTGTGTCGCCGTTCAGTACTGCTGGGGGATCGATACGGAGTCACGGAACGATCTGTATTGGCACGATTCAGGCTGGTTGGACCCCGGTCGTGTTTTGATCTATTTCGATCGATCGGACGCATCGCTCACCAGAGCCCTGATCGAAGAGCTGGATCAGCAGGGATACCGATGGATCGTCCGCCATAAGGCCGGTTGCCAGGTTCCGGGCGTTCCAGTTTGGGGCCGGACACGGCTTGCCGCCTTGAGGGAGGCGTCTTGGGTTTGGCGGGTTCTGACGAGTTCAGGACGGTGGGGACAGCACGTGGATTCACCGTGGTGGGCGCGGCTCCGCGTGGTATCTATGCTCACACAGCTGAACTACTGGGCTGATTTCTTCGAGTCCAACCACGTCATTGCTCACACCAACCACAGCGGTATGGTTGGAGAACTTCATTCTGCACAGTCACTAGCGCTTCATCTGGCCGGTGGCTGCAATTTCCGGACTACATACAGCTACTATTCCGTTGGGGACAGGCGAGAGTGTGGGGATTACCACGTCTTTTTCGCCTGGGGCCGATGTGCCGGAATCTCGACCCACGTGCTCCCGTATCATCGCAGAGCACGGAACGTGGTTGTCTCCGGATACCCGTTTGACGGTTACGCACATAGGGTTGATATACCCGAACATTTAGGCTCTTCTGATCGGGCGTTCGTGGTCCTGGCCTTCGACGAGTCGCCTGCACAGCTAGGAGAATACGCATCTTCGGCGTGGCGGGGGTTCTTTGCAGACCTCAGTTCCTGGTCCGCCCGGCGGGGTGATGTCGTCGTCTGTTTCAAACCCAAGTCCCACTCGAAGGCCGAACTCGTCGAGGAGGTCCCGACTCTTTCCGCGGCGATCGCAACCGGATCTGCAGTGGTCCTGGACCGGAACATCAATGTCCATCAGGTAGCTGGCCTGGCTGACTTGGTCGTTGGGATGGGGGTGTCCACAGCTTCTATCGAATGTGCTTTGCTCGGTAAGCCTGCCCTTCACTACGATCCCTGCCTTCGGCCTTGGCCACAGCTGGATGGCCTTTCCGTTGACCTCGTCTTCGGTGACTTCAACGACCTTG
>DPVD01000072.1:0-6616 GCA_003526745.1 Candidatus Latescibacterota bacterium | reverse complement strand
GAGCAGATCGACCCGTTCCGGGACGGTCGAGCACGTTATCGGATCGGCGAATACCTTCGCGTGTTTGTTCAGGGTATTGATGACGGTTTGGGACGAGATCTTGCGCTTGATATGGCCAATCGTGAACATACCAAGCGCTGGGGTTCGGATACGATCCTGCGCGACAGTGCGCACTCCTCGTTTGCTGGTTCTGCCAGCTCTGTCCCGACATTTTTATAGGTCAGCGGCAACCGTGGACAATATACGTGTCATACCTCGGCTGGATATCAAGGGACCAAACTTGGTCAAGGGCATTCACCTCGAGGGATTGAGGGTTCTCGGTCAACCGGAATCCTTCGCCAGGACGTATTACGAAGAGGGGGCCGATGAGTTGATCTATATGGACGTGGTCGCCAGCCTCTATGGAAGAAACAGCCTCGTCGACTTCATAAAGAAGACTTCAAAGGAAGTCTTCATACCTCTGACAGTGGGCGGGGGGCTTCGGAGTTTGGAGGATATCAGGTCGGTACTTCTCGCTGGCGCGGACAAGGTCGCCCTCAACACTGCTGCGATCAGCGATCCAGCCCTGATCACGAAGGCGGCTGAACGGTTTGGTTCGTCGACGATCGTGATCTCGATTGAGGCGATCCAGAAGCCTGACGGTAGCTACGAGGCCTTCACCGATAATGGTCGCGAAGAGACAGGTGTCGACGTTTTCAGTTGGGCAAAACAGGTGGAGGATCTCGGTGCAGGTGAGATTATGGTCACCTCTATCGATCGGGAGGGGACGGGAAAAGGATATGACGTTGACTTGACCCGCCGAGTTTCGGAGTCGGTCAGCATCCCGGTAATCGCCTGTGGTGGTGCGGGCAAAGGTGACGATGTGATGGAGGTTATCCACGAGGGAAGGGTGAACGCCGTAGGTTTGGCTTCGCTTCTGCACTATCACTACCTGAAGTTCGCGAGGTTCAGGGATGAAACGGAAGAGGGGAACACGGAATATCTGAAAACGCAGCAAAATGGAGTGGTCCTCGGATTCTCCAAGGTTGAGGAGACGTCCCTGCCCAGCCTGAAGCGGCATATGTCTGTTCAGGGTGTTTCCTGCAGAATCGTTGGTGAAGGAGGAATTGACGCAGATGTCTGAAATCCCCCAGGCTCTATACGGGCTTCCTGAGGAAGTCACGTACTGTAAACGTTGTGTTATGTCGAATCAGCGACCAAACTCGACCTCGGAGCTGACGAACGACGCAAGAGATCAAAAGAAATTCGGTTTACACATCGATGAGGAAGGTGTATGCGATGCCTGCCGCTTTGCCGAGAGCAAGGAACGGATCGACTGGAGTTTGAGGGAGAAGGAACTGGCAGAGCTGCTAGACCGGTATCGGCGGTCTGACGGGGGCTACGAGGTGCTCGTCCCGGGGAGCGGGGGTAAGGACAGCATCTATGCGTCTCACGTCCTGAAGTACAAGTATGGCATGAAGGTTCTTACTTGCACTTGGCCCCCCCACATATACACGGACATTGGATGGCGGAATTTCCGGTCGTGGCTCGATGTCGGTGGGTTTAACAACATCACCTACCATCCAAACGGCAGGGTCCACAGGTTGCTTACGCGGCTTGCCTTTGTGAATCTTCTCCACCCGTTCCAGCCGTTTATCCTGGGGCAGAAGAATCTGGCTCCAAAGCTGGCGGTCCAGATGGACATTCCACTGGTCTTTTACGGGGAGAACGAGGCGGAGTATGGAAACCCGATCGCAGAGAACAACACATCTCTCAGGGACCGGTCCTATTTCACGGTGGGCGATCTTTCCGAGATCTATCTAGGTGGGCTGCCCGTCTCAGAGCTTTTCGATCAATACAGCCTCAGTCTCGAGGATATCGAGCTGTATCTGCCACCCCCGATAGATGCGCTCGACAAAGCCAAGGTCGAAATCCATTACCTCGGGTATTACCTGAAGTGGACACCCCAAGAGTGTTACTACTACTCGGTGGAGAACTCAGGGTTCGAGGCGAATCCGTTTCGGACCGAGGGCACTTACAGCAAGTACAACAGTCTGGATGACCGCCTCGATGGCTGGCACTTCTTCACGACTTACATCAAGTTCGGGCTTGGACGTGCGACATACGATGCCTCGCAGGAGATCCGGAATCGCCATCTGACGCGGGAGGAAGCGGTTGCCTTGGTGCGTCGGTTCGATGGGGAGTTCCCGAAGAAGTATTTCGAAGAGATCCTAAAGTATCTGGAATTGGATGAGGACACGTTCTGGGGACTTATCGACAATGGTCGTTCGCCTCATCTCTGGCGGAAGGAAGGAACTGAATGGGTTCTGCGTCATCAGGTTTCCTGAATGCACAAGGTGCCGGTGATGCGTAACGGCGAACCGCTCGTAACCGGCGAAAGTGTGGTCGAAGACCGGACCGTCTATGTTGTCCACTGCATCGACACTGAGGGCCCGCTCTATGAGTCGCTCGAGGCCAAATTCGAGCGACTCATAGACATCTTCGGTATCGATCTTGAGCCTACTAAGGCCAACTTCGAGAAACTGAAGAGGAAAGAGATCGCTCTAGGGAACGGGCTCGAAGACTTGGTCGCAAAGACCTTTTCAGGACACTTGGCGAATTTCAACGACACGTGGACTAAAGTCGACGACATGCTCGACCGTATCCTGTCTGAATCCTTCAGGAGCAGGCTGCCCGACTCGAACGGAGGCAGCTGGGTGTACAACTGGTTCTGCGTGGACCACGTAAACTATGTGAATAACCCCAGACGGCGCACGCTCGGATACCATCATATCTTCGATCACTACCGGCAGGTTCTGGCTGACTCCGGTAGCGACATGGACGGGATCCATTGGCATTTCCACCCAATGTCGACCTACCGTGACGCACACAGGTGCGCCACCTCGTATGTCAACTCGCCTCACCTCTACGAAACGCTGTGCCGGCGTATCATCGACAGAGAGTGGTTCCCATCGGTGTTTCGCGCGGGTTTCCAGGCAGAAAGACCGGATAGTCATCTGTTTCTTGAGCAGTGGGTTCCGTTCGACATCACCAATATGGCATCAAAGGATCCGACCATACAGAGCCAACAGGACTTCGCGAACGGGCGGAGCGGAGACTGGAGACTGGCGCCCGATGACTGGTCTGTCTACCGACCCAGTCACGACAACTACCAGTTGAGGGGCGATTGTAGAAGATACATCGCACGAGCCTTGAACATCCTGAATCGGATAGCGCCGCTGACACAGGAAGAGGTCGATAGTGCCTTCTCTCGGGCGGATGCAGGCAGACCTACCCTTATGGGTGTCGCCTGCCACGACTACCGGGATATCGGTGTTGAGGTGGATGAGATTAGGAAGATGCTCGAAGGTGCGAGCAAACGTTTCCCAGGTGTACGCTTTGTCTATTCTGAAGCCAAGTCGGCGTTCCAGAAGGTCATCTATGGTTCAGATTTCGATGAAGCTTCGGCAGGTAAACTCGAGCTCGATTGCCAAATTCACCACAATTCGAAATCGGTCTTGCTCAAGGTAAACGCTGCCGCCGGCGAAGTGTTCGGCCCACAGCCCTTCCTTGCGGTGCGGCTGAAATCTAGAAGGTATATGCATGACAACCTCGACTTCGACACTTCTTCTGGCCGATGGTTCTATACCTTCGATGCAGAAAGTATTCTGCCTTCCGATGTCGATACGATCGGAGTCGGTGGGGCTGATCGGTTTGGAAACACGTCCGTTGTCAGGATGACTCTCTGAGGTTGTCAACTAGATGATCAAGCAACGGACAATTGGAGTTGTGTCCTGTGCGCGCGCAGATTTTGGAAGCCTCCTACCGATCCTGAAACAAATACGTTTGAGTCCTCTCCTGGAGGAACACGTCTATGTGACGGGCATGCACCTCTCTCCAGAGTTCGGAATGACGGTAGAGGCCGTTAATGAACAAGGGTTTGAGCGGGTCGAGCGAGTTGAGAGGCTGCTTTCCTCGGATACGCCAACCGGTATAGCGAAGTCGGTAGGTCTTGGCACAGTCGGATTCGCGCAGTCCTTTTCTCGGTTCACACCGGATATGCTGGTCATCCTGGGAGACCGGTTCGATGTCTTGGCTGCTGCGGTTGCGGCGCTGCCCTTCAACGTACCTATCGCACATCTGCACGGCGGAGAGGTGACCGAGGGAGCATTCGACGAGGCTACGCGACACGCCCTGACTAAGATGTCCCATCTCCATTTTACTGCGACGGATACCTATGCTCGGCGGCTGAAGCAGATGGGAGAAGAGGATTGGCGCATTGTTGTTTTCGGCGCTCCCGGGCTGGACAATCTTCTGGAGATGAAGCCCAAGACCAAGGAAGAGGTCGCGAGACGATTCGGCTTCGATCCCACAAGACGCATACTCTTGGTTACGTTCCATCCGGTTACGATAGAGTATCAGAACACGAAGGATCACATCGACGAGTTCCTGTGTGCACTCGAGGCGTGCGGTGAGCAGACCCTGTTCACGTATCCGAATGCAGACACGGCTGGTCGAGCTATTATCGAACGTATCAACCGATTCTGCGCCGAGAGAGACGGGGCGCAGGTCGTCGTGAACGCAGGTCAGGACTGGTATGTCAGCCTGCTAAGCTGTGTGGACGGGATGGTTGGGAATTCGTCTAGCGGGATCATAGAGGCTGCATCTTTCGCACTTCCTGTTGTGAATGCAGGGATTCGGCAACGCGGTCGTCTGAGAGGGCCGAATGTTGTAGATTCTGGACATGATCGAGGTGGCATAGAAGCCGCCATCCGGAGGATCCTCGCTCCCGAGTTCAAGCGAAGATTGAAGGGTCAGGGCAACCCCTACGGAGATGGCAACGCCAGCGATCGGATCATCAAGCGGTTGGAAGGGGTCGAGATCGATCGACGGCTAATGGTGAAGAAGTTCGTCGATCGGATGATTGAGGCCTAAGAGGACGCTGCTAACGTGAGACTAGAGGTCACTGCTAACACGTGCATCGGTATCTCCGGTACCATTCGCCAAGCCATGCAGCAGATTGGGCCGACCCAGCTGGGGGTTGTGTTCATCGTGGATGGCGAACGCAAGCTTCTCGGCACAGCAACAGATGGTGACATCCGGCGTGCCCTTCTCAAGGGGGCGGATCTAGACAGCTCGATCGACCGAGCGATGAATCAAAGCCCGATTGTCGCACCAGACACACTCTCGGAGCCCGCGCTGGCTACGTTGATGCGTGCGAACTCGATTCGTCAATTGCCACTGGTGGATGTGGCCGGTCGTGTGGTTGCAATTGAGTATCTTGACGCTACACCTGTTAGCTATGACGGACCGATCACGGCTGTGATCATGGCGGGTGGTGAGGGCCAGCGACTTCGGCCGCTCACCGATTCGACACCCAAGCCGATGTTACCCGTCGCAGGGCGACCGATACTTGAGATTCTCGTCGATTCCCTGAAGATGTCCGGGTTCAAGCGAATCCTTATCAGTGTCGGATACCTCGGAGATATGATCCGGAAACACTTCGGAGACGGATCGGATCTCGGTGTTGATATCCACTATCTGACCGAACATGAACCACTCGGGACTGCCGGTGCCCTTGGTCTTATTCCCCCGGATCTGCGTCCGACGACGCCCGTGGTGGTGGTGAACGGGGATCTGCTCACAAGCCTTCGACTCGCCGCTTTCCGTGACTTCCACATCGCGGCCGATTACGATCTGACCCTTTGCTGCCGTCCATACGAGGTATCCGTGCCCTTTGGCTATCCCATCGTGGAGGGAGACCTAGTCACGGGCTTCAGAGAAAAACCCAAGTTTCACTATCTCGTGAACTCAGGCATCTATTGCCTATCTCCATCGATTCTTGAAGGAGTGCCCGCCGGCAAGCCGTATAACATGACGGATTTAATCGAGCAACACTGCAGAGCCAACAGCGAGACCCGAGTGGGTGTGTTTCCCTTGAGAGAGCCGTTTCACGAGATCGGTCGTATGGAGACCTACAAGGAGGGGGAAGCCTTCTACTGGGCGCACGTAGCGCCTGCTCTGGGAATACCGCCGAAGGAAGGTGGACCCAAGTGATCACCGTTGTCACGGGGGGAGCCGGGTTTATTGGCCGGTCGCTGGTGAAGCGGCTTCTCGCACTAGCTGGTAAGATGGATGAGATCGTTCTTCTGGACAACTTGGGACGTCACGGTGTATCCGCTGGGTTGACCCGGTTGCTGAGCGATCCACGAGTGCGGCTCGTAGAGGCAGATTTGAGCGAACCGGACGGGTTTGAGTCTGTTCCCGGTCCGGTGGACAGGGTGTATCATCTCGCCGCGCGGATGGGGGTTGCTCCAGTCACGAATGCACCGGCGGATGCTTTGAGGACTAATACGCTTTCTACTCTGAGGGTGGTCGAGTGGTTCGCCGAGTCGGGCTCTCCTGAGGCACGGCTGCTGTTTGCCTCGTCGAGCGAAGTTTATGGCAGCGCGCACGAAGCGGGAATCAAGATCCCTGTGCCCACGGCGGAGGCCGTTCCGGGGGTTATTGCAGACCTTGAGAACCCGCGTTTCTCATATGCTCTTAGTAAGATGTGGGGTGAGGTGTATGCCCGATTTGCAGATGTCGGTGCCGGCAGACGGGTCGTCAGCGTCAGATATCACAACGTCTACGGTCC
>DPVD01000112.1:0-17427 GCA_003526745.1 Candidatus Latescibacterota bacterium | reverse complement strand
TGCGTTTTCGAGGCGATCCTGATGGTCGATCATCATCGGGATGAGCGATTCTAGGCAGAATTCAACGGCATTAAGGTCCCCGACAACGTCGTCTTCTGCCATCCAGAAGAAGTTCCCGTGATGCGGGTCGTTTGTTCGCTTTTCCTGGCAGGTCAGCGTTGCCGCGAGAACCTGGTGGGCGAGCTCGACATCTTCCACGTGGCCGGAGGCGAGGAGATTGCGACCCAGGCGTGCCCCGGCTCTCGATTCGTGGAAGTTTCCGTTTTCGGTGGTCTTGTAGAGAAGGTGTGTCTCAGGGTTGTAGTTCTCGGGCAGTTCGAGGCGCTCTGGCATAATCGGTCCTGTTCAGGCTAAGGGATGGTCGATCTTGTCGGAAGGTCAGCCCGTGATCATGGAGACCAGCTTGCCACCATCGATTTGCGGCTTTCCCTTGACCGTGGCCGCCTCGATAGAGACTTCGCCGTTGTCCCACACAATCGTACCGGCGGCGAACCCCTTCAGGTTGACTTCCCCGTCGGGCACCGTCAGTGTGAGCGGCTTGGGGGTCGTCCCGTGGTAGCCGGCGACCCAGTAGCGTTTTTTTCTCGCAGCAAACAGCCAGGCAGCCTGCTTTCCGCAATCGAGCTCGGCCGGTCCGATCTCGACGTGACCTGATCTGTTCCCCCGGGCGAAGGGGGAATCGAGCGGGGGGAAGGTGTCCTTACCTCGGTCTGTCCAACGGCGCTTTAGCTTCCATTTCATCAGATCCACTTCGATGCCGACTTCCAGCTGGTCGCGTCGGTAGGTGACCCGCCAAATACGCTCCTTCCCTTCATCGTATGTGAACGGCGGATCACTGACGTCGAGAAGCTCCCCCTGAGAGACAAGCTGACAGAAGGCAGCGGCATCGGCGTTCTCCGACCGATCCGCCAGTTCTAGGTAGAAGCCACACTGCGGCAGGCCCTGGAAGAACGACCCCGGAAGCGCCTGCTCCCAGAAGGTTTTTGTCGGGCCTTTGTAGTTGTGCATCTCGAAGAGCAGGTTGCCGTGACGCTTGATCAGCCGAATCGGCGCATCAACACCGAGGTCCTGAATCGTGAGTGGGCGGACCGCAAAGAGTACGTCACCCGTGGCGATTACGATCGTCGCATCCCTGGAAACGTCGCAGGGCAGGCTGGTGACTCGAGTGTCGTCGACCCAGATCTCGTCGATGAGGTCGGCCCGATCCCAGATCAGAGCGGCCTTGGCGCTGCTACATCGATTCCAGCCGTCAACGCCAAAGTCTCCGGAACCGGGTGCGCGCGGTGCATACAGACCGATTGCACGAGGCCCATCCTGGACGCCGTGGAAACGGCCCTCTTCTGCGAGCAGGCTTGCCGAACGTGAGGGGGTCTGCCGGTAGTCGCCGACCCAGTGGTCGTCGGTTAGGTATCGTGTCAGGAAAATCCCTGTCGGCTGGTCATCCGGACGCGTGTAATGGGCGATGCATACGTTCGACTGGAGTGCGATGAACCGGTTGGACTGTGCCGTCAGTTCCTGAGAGGCTATTCCAAAGTCGAAGACGGGACTGTGGTAACTCGAGATGGCGACCTTGTCCTTCGCGTTTGCGGTTTCGTTCACCCTGAAGTGGCTTGGTCGAATGTCTAGGACCGTGTTCAGCCAAGATGGCAATACGCCCTTGCTGATCCATTGACGCACTAGATTGTGCTCGTCCTTCGTGCCGGCGAACTGTCCGGAGGGCTGAAGTGCCTGCGTTCCCAACACCTGGTCGAGGTATGCGCGACTATATGGGCCAGCCCATCGACCGGTGGTCGTCGAGATGTGGAGTGCGATGCTGAGTCCGAGTCTGCCCTGATAGACCTTTGCGCGATGTCGGGTTGGCTGATGCGCGACGAGCCTGATCAGCCTGTCCAGCACGCGGATGGCGACACCCGCGTAGCCTGGGCTGTTGAACTCGGTCGGGATTCCGGAGCGATCGGTGTGACGCATCCAGCTGACGAGTTTGTCGTAGCCACGCTTGGCGATTTTCTTATCTCCGAGCAACTCACCGCCCAGGCAGGTGTTAGTGATGTCCTTGAGTACGATGTTGGTGTAGTCGACGTGAACATCGATTCGAGCGATCTCTTCAAGACCCAGCCGAATGGCATCGCGCAGTTCTTCCTGCAGGTCGCCAGAAAGTCGATCCTGCCACTGGATCATCAACGGAATCAGGTTGAAGAGGATGAACTGTACCGCGTTCAAATCCTCGACCGCTTCGTCCTCCCGCTCCCACAGGAAGTTGCCGAGATGTGGGTCACCGCTTCGGGTTTCCTGACAACTGATCACGGCACGAAGCGTGCGTTCGGCCTGCGTCAGGTCTTCGGGTGTTCCACTTTCGAGGAGATTGTAGGCCAATACCACTGCGGGAATCGGAGCGTGATACTGTTTCCCGTCGACTTCACGGGCGATCATACCCGTTTCGGGGTTGAATCCCGGCGGTAATTCAATCGGCATAGATTAGTGTGCCTTTCTGTTTTCGTTCTCTCAACGGCTAAGTCGAATGCCAAATTGCAGAACAGCAGATTATTGAACCGGCTTTCGCGCGCGACACAGACAGCAGGATTCGATGTTACATATTCCTCACCTAACGAGAGTGCCTCCCGTTGCGGTTATCGGTGAGACGTTAGTAGTGAGCATGGCCAGAAATGTGTGTAAAAAAGGTCAGATAAGAAGTGTCAGTCGGGTTGAAATAGATTAAATTCGAAACTTTGTGCAACCGGAAAGCAGAGGATCTAAATGCTGAAAACTCTTGCCTCAGAGAAGAAGGTTGTGCCCGACACCATTACGGGTCGGGAGGTCTGGCAGATGACTTCAGGAGAACCGAAGAGTGTCAGCTGCTACCAGGAAGTGGAAGCCTTCACGGATGATGAGCGGTTCGTCGTGTTTTCGTCGGATCGGTCCGGGACTTTTCAGCTGTATCGGGCGGAGCTCGAGTCAGGAGAGATTGCCCAATTGAGTGAAATCGATGAGTTTCGATCGATTTCGTTCGGGATGTCCCGCAACGGGCGAGAGGCGATCTACACGGCGGGATGGCGTGTGTATGCGGTCGACGTGGCGTCAGGCGATGATCGAGTACTTTTGGACTTCGAGGGGAAGATCCCGAGTCAGCCGTCGGGTGCTCCGGTCGCTCTGTCAGGAACGGGCGATCGCGTTGTTGTCGCATATCGACCGGATGACGCGAGCACCATCCTGGCGATCGGGATCCTGGATACGGGAGACTTCGAGGAGGTCTGCCGGTGGGAAGGGGCATTGAGTCACGCGCAGATCTGTCCCGGTGATGGGAACCTGATTACGTTCGACCCCGGACCGGATACGCAGAACGATATGAGTCTGCCTCAGGACAAACGGGCTAGGACTTGGGTCTGCGATGCATCGACTGGCGCGACTCGACCATTCCTGGTGATGCCGAAGGGATTCCGGGCGACACACGAGTATTGGGACCGGACCGGGGATCGTCTGTACTTCCACAAGAAGTCTCACGGGACCTGGACACCAACTACGATCTCGTCGATCGATCGGTCCGGTAAGGATTGGAAGGATCACTACGAGAGCCAGGATCGGAAGCTTGGCCATTCGTCGATCGACCGAGACAGCAAGTTCTTGGTCTCGGATGTCCAGTCTTCCGAGGAGAACGAGATCTACCGGATCGATTTGGTCACCGGAAAGGCCGATCTGCTGTGCTGGCCGAACACCAGCCCGATCCAGGATCAGACGATCCACGTCCATCCTTCTATCTCTGCACAGGGGAACTTTGTGGACTTCACGTCGGATCGGAAGGGCTCTTCGGATCTGTATGTGTATCCGCTACAACAAGACGAATGAGCACGAAGGTGCGAAGCTTATCCCCGCGTCAGCGACGATGCGAGGAAAGGCCAGAGAAGCCTGAGGTTCAAGAAAGGGAGTATGGAAAAGAAGAAGGTGTTGATCACGGGAGCAGCGGGGCGAATCGGCAAGGTGCTGAACGAGGGTCTCAAGGAGAGATACGATATCCGGGTGCTCTACAACCGGACCGTGCTTGAGTCGCAGTTCGGAGAAGAGGTAATGGTCGGCAATGTGACCGATCTGAAAAAAATGGAGGAGGCCGTCGACGGCTGCGACGCTGTGATACATATGGCGGGGAATCCGTCAATGCAAGCGACCTTTCTCGAAGTGCACGAGGCCAACAGCCTGGGCACCTATTGCATATATGAGGCCTGCGTGCGTCGGGAGTGTCCCCGGGTGATCTTCGCGAGCACGAATCACGTGACCGGCAACTACGAGAAGGAGGGGATCTACACGACACCCAATATGCCGATTCGGCCCGATAGTTTCTACGGTGCGTGCAAGGCGCATGGTGAAGGGCTTGGCCGATACTATGCTGACCTGACGGACATCGCCGTCATCTGCCTCAGAATCGGCTCATTCCAGCCCGTGGAAAACGTGACAAATCGGAAATCCGACCGGATCTTGTCGACGTGGCTGAGCTACAAGGACACGGTGCAGCTCTGCTGGCGCGGGATAGAGGCGGAGGACGTGAAGTGGGGGATCTACTATGGGATCTCGGGGAATACGCGAGCCTACTGGGACATCCAGAACGCGAAGGATGAGCTGGGATACGAGCCCGAGGACAATGCGGAGGATTGGGCGTAGCCTCTTCTCCCTGACCAGTCCCAACCGGATCCCTCGTGAGGGGTCTTCGGCACTACTCGGGTGTTGTGAGGAGAGCGGGACAAATTCTACAAGAACTCGATCGCTTCGCCCAACCCGTCCAGGATCCGATCCGCTTGAGAGTGATCCTGATGGGATGTGAAGAAGTTTGGAACCGCCCACACCGTCATCCCTGCCGATTTCGCTGCGATTACACCTGCTTGGCTATCTTCGAAGACCAAGCACGCCGCAGGTTCGACGCCTAGTTTCTCTGACGCCAGCAAATAGATATCGGGTGCTGGTTTTGTGTGGACGACATCGCTTCCCGAAAGGATGACGCTGAACAGAGCCTCGGGAGAGTGATAGTCCAGGTGTTGCATCAGGCCGTTAACGACGGTCGTGCGCATGCGGGGCTGTTTCGTGGATGAGGCGAGTGCCAGCTCGTAGGTGTCTTCCACGTGCTCAAGCAGCTCGATGATCCCCGGCATCAAGTCGATTCCTCCTGGAACAGATATCGCCGCCTCGAACCGATCCATCCAGGCTTCACAATACGCTTCTGGTGACGTGTTCAACCTGAAGTGCTGCACCGCGTGGGCCGCGTTGTCCTCGACTGGAATCCCTACGCAAGCGGTGTATTCTTCACGTACGATCGTCTTCCCATAGTCTTCCAGCGTTTCGATATACGTGCGGCTGTAGAGCTCCTCTGAGTCCAAGATCAGGCCATCGACATCGAAAATGACTGCTGAGAAATTCAGGTTAAGACCTCCAACACAAAGAGACAAAGAAAACCCAACGGATAGAGAAGCAAGGCGAGGGCCCGCCACGTAGACGAGACCAGCCGCTGATACATTTCAGGCTGACGTCGAAGCGCCAGCAATCACAGGCAGATTCACGACCACGTCCGCATCCGATCGAAGTGATCGCCTTAGGTCTTTCTGTCTGCGAGAAAACAACTGTTAACTGTCAGGTTAGCGAGCTTTCGGTATCCATGCAGATGACTGATTCGATACTAGCTCCGACGGGTCAAACCGTGACCCCATGGAGCGTGACGGAGGCCGATCGGCGTCTGCAGCCGCATAAACTCACTCGGCCGAATGATCCCAGGGTTTGATACGAAGTTATAGCTCGGGATGCCGCTATCGAGATTCGACATCGCGTTGATTTGCCAGGCCCATTTCGAGTTGCCGTAGCCGGGTGCCCCTCGCTCCAGCCTTCGTTGAACCTCTGTGTGCGCGCCCGTAACGGAGTTGATCTCTAAGTGGAAGCCATAACGGTCAATTTTGTTGTTGCCTTAGATGACGAGACAGGCGGGAAATGTGTTGAAGAAGCTTTCCAAGGCGTGGCTAGCGCCGAGACCGCGAGCGAACTGCTCGTCAAAGATCAGGATGGTCTATTTACTAGACCGGGTAGACGATCGCGCTGTTGTAAGGGAGGACGAGCGGGAACGGGCCGTCCTCAGGGAACGATGTGACGAACTCGGAGGGATCGTAGTTCCGCTTCACAAAGCACTGGTAGTGCGCGGGGATCACGACCCGGAGTCCGAGCTTGAAAGCGGTTTCGACCGCCCCATCAAAGAAGGGGAACTCGCCTTCCGTCGGGTGCGTGGTCAGGATTCCGATGTCTGGATCGTGCATCGAAATGGTCGTGAGGATCTCATCGTGATCGGCGAAATTGTTGAGTGGATCACCAGACACCCAGAGGGTGACGCTTCCGAATGTTAACAAGTAACCAAGGTGCTGGACATCGGGCGGTTTGATCCCGGCATCCGGATCGCCTTCGGGTGGCTTGGCCCACACAACTCGCGAAGTTACATCAGCGAGAGGCTGTGTATCTCCGGCCGTTACTTCCGTCAGCAGGTCTTCGGGAATCTCGTTCTGGCGGAGGTTCTGAATACTCTCCGGCGGTCCGACATATTGGCACGTTGGAAAGGCTCGATGGATGCGTTCGATCGACTCGATGCAGGTATGATCGCCGTGGTTGTGCGTCAGGATGACATAGTGCGTCTCAAGCTCGGCTTCGACGAGAGGCGGATTCGGATGGATGAACCGATCTGGGGTACGGTCGTGTGGGAAATACGGGTCGACCTGGATGATTGTGCCTGCGGAGGACTTGAAGGCATAAGAGCTCTGGCCGAACCAGTGGATGCCGACGTGGTGTTCCGGGATGCTCAGGGATTCGAAGGCGTGCATAGGAAAACTTTAGGGAAAAGGTCGAGCCGCTATAGGCACGAAATGGACGTCGGCGCGAATCTTTGAGGGCGAGGACACGC
The DNA here is from genome assembly GCA_003526745.1 of Candidatus Latescibacterota bacterium. Lineage (GTDB taxonomy): Bacteria > Latescibacterota > UBA2968 > UBA2968 > UBA2968 > UBA2968. Next base: position 10,514 of record DPVD01000112.1, on the reverse strand, counting down.
CTGCACCCGAATTGAGTCCTGTGATGCTAAAGATACAGGTTCGGCGTTGCCTGTGGGAGTTTTTGCCGACTACATCAGCGACTTCGTTGCCAGTGACCAATCCCCGTATCGTACCTCGATTGTATGGTTGACCGGTGTGGTAAGGGCGATAAGGACTCTGAACCGATCGTCTCTCGGATCCGAGTTTCGAAGCGCCCAATTGCGATGATCGTCGTTTCCCGGACCGATGGTGATCGCTTCGGTTCCGGAGTGGAAGGTTCCGGTTCCCGCTTTAAGGATCGCGGATTGTCCGTTCTCGACCGGGGTGACCTGATCGATAGTCTCCCAGTGACCGGGGCCGTCGAAGGCGAACTCGATCTCGATCGGGACCTTGTCCAGCCCCCCCTTCGTCCAGTAGTTAAGGTTGAACCCGCCATCCACTTCAACGATGTCGAGGGTGAGGTCGATCGCGGGAAGCTTCCAGCGATCGCGTTCCACCTGCCCGAAGGTTCCGACCGGTACGGGCCTACCAACTGGCAGGTCGTAGGCAGGGCCCCGTGTTAGCTTGTAGTCGACACCACGCTGCATAAGCCGGATGCCGTTCGGGATCTCTTCCATTGTGTCGGCGATCAGGTTCGTGGTGTTGTGATACGTACCAGAGAACTTGATCGATGTGAGATCGATGTTCCCGTATCGCACAGCGAAGGCGGTGCGGTTACCGCTGGCTGCTGTTGCCGACAGCTTTCCTCGCTTCACGCGCCAGAGTCCCGAGACAGGGTAATACCGTGCGAAGTTGTCGGGGATCGGTTCTCGCCGTAGATTCGCCGTCCGATACTCCGGGTTTTGCGTAAACGGTTGGATCAGCCAGTGGGTGGGACGCCCGTCACGGCCTTGTGCGACAAGCCGATCGGCGATCGCTGCCCATCGCCCGTCGCCGTCACGGTTCGCCATGTCGAAGAAGGAGTCAGCGATGGCGACAGGGACCAGGCGATTACCCCGATCTTGGCGGTTGGATATGCTCGTGACGACGGTTCCATCCTCGTGGAACAAATGCGACATGATCTCAAGGTTCTTCCGCACATCATCCAGCAACTCCGGTTTGTTCAGGTGGTCGGCCATAAACCGGAGTCCCCGATCGCAGACGGAGTTGTAGATGCCTGTGCTGCGCTCTGTAAACTCACCATCATTGTTAATGTCGATCGTCTCGGCGAGGATGCTGTCCACATAGTCGCGTGCCTCGATTTCCGGATACAGCGTCATCGCCTGCGCGAGCCCCGAACACACGACCCAGCGATGGTTCGGTGTGTGGAAGCCGCGACTGATCATTCCCATCGCCGCCGTTCGGACGAATTCGCCGAGAGTCTCAGCGATCTCGGCGGCCCTTTCGTTCATTTCACTCAGACTGCGAGCGAAGGCAACGATCGGTGAAAACAGCTGAACGGCGAAGCCCGTGTCGGGTGGAGATTCCCAGTTGACGCTGACGAGGTCAATCAGACCGCTCGGCCGCTGCCAGTTTCTCTCGAAGGCGATCGATTTCTGTATCCGCTCGAAGAGTTCGTCGTTGTCTTTGAGCTCGGATTCGTCACACAGGAAGGCGTAGCAGGCGGTCGCGAGGAGCGATGCGTTGTGCGTGTGATCTGCATTCGGGTAGGCATCTTCGCCTGTGAGGAAGCATCCGACCGCCGGGTTGGCCGGATCGAGAATCTGGTTCGGATAGGCCTTCAGGGTTTGGTCGATCTGAACAGCTAGAATGTCCTCATATCTGTACATTTCGGTCCTCTGTATAAGTGGGATCTGCCGTCAAATACTGCGGTATTACACCCTCTGTCAAGCGACCCCGCGAATTGCTCTCCGATCGGGCGCCCGGTATATTGCACAGACACCAGAGACAAAGAAACCTATGCTGCGATTTTTCCTGCTCGCCCTCATTTTTGCCCGTCTTCCTGCTGGCGGGGGCACAAACCGAGGCACTGCAATCACTTCTGGTCTGAGGACCTCAGTCGATCCGCCGACCCGAGTAGCGGTCGAAATCGGATCGCTGTATCACCTATTGGAAGCCGGGACGCGCCTGGGAAATGTTTCGATGCAGAACACGGCGCCCCGTTTATCGCGAACGGATATACATTCGATGAACTGTATGCACAGACTCCTGTCGGCGCGTCTTGATAGGAAAACGAGACCAGTAGTCGGAGGCTGCCTGAACACATGAATGGAATCGACGGCATCCCTGACGCAGCGGAGAACAATAAGCCTGTTTGGAACGACGGTCAGACGCTGCAAGTCAATGAGATCTTCTACTCTATCGAAGGGGAAGGGGTGCGCGTGGGACAGCCGACGACTTTCATTCGTCTGTCCAAGTGCAACCTGCGATGCTTCTTCTGCGACACGGAGTTCGACTCGTTCACGGAGATGAGCATCAGGAAGATCGTCGAGGAAGTACGGATGCATTCGGCCGAATGGGTAAGCCTCACTGGTGGCGAGCCTATTGGGCAGAATATCGCACCGCTGTGTGAGAGACTCTTAGGAAACGGCTACCGACTGCACATCGAGACAAGCGGATCGCTCACACCTCAGGCAGAGTTGTTCGAGCTGATCGAGCACTGGACGGTCAGCCCAAAGCGGAGACGCATCGTGGACGGCTTCGAACGGATCACGGAGCTCAAGTATGTCGTCGGTAAGGCTTTTCGGGAGGATATGATCGAGGGCGATCGGTCCGACTTGGTTTACCTGCAGCCCGAGTCAAGCAAGCCCGAATACGTGATCAAAACCCTCGAGATCCTGCAGCGTCATCCTGGGTGGCGTCTGTCCTGCCGGATTCACAAGATGCTACATCTCCCCTAGAGGCTACCCGTCCCCAAGCAGGAGAACAGGCGGGTGAGTGGGCGGAAGAAAGGTGGCCACCGATCATCCTGAGTGCCCACGGACATTGTCCGGTGTGTGTATCGAGGAGGGGTGGTCTTTTGCGAAACGAAGGATGCCAGATAGACTAACCCATATATCAACTCCGCACGGTGCCCTTCAACTCCCCGCTTTCCTGCCCGATGCCACACGAGGCGTGGTGAGGACGCTCGATGCGAACGATGCTCGCTCTTGCGGAGTCGAGTGTCTGATGGTGAACACGCTTCACCTGTCGATGCAGCCGGGTACAACTGTGATTCGGGATGCGGGTGGAATCCACAAGTTCGCAGGGTGGGCTGGACCGATCGTCTCGGATTCAGGTGGGTTTCAGGTGTATTCATTGGCGACAGGGGGAGCGAAGGGCGTATCAATCTCGTCAGAAGGCGTAACGTTCAAAATTCAGGCGCAGAAGAAGAAGCGCGCGCTGACACCGGAGAAGTGCATCCAGTATCAAGTCCAGATGGGATCGGATATCCTGTTCTCCCTCGATGACTGTCCTCCGGACAATGCGGATTTTTCGGCTCTGGAAGAGAGTGTATACAGGACGCTTGGGTGGGGGAGAGGGTGCCGCGATGCCTTCGACCGGATGACTGATTCGATGGATACGGCTCCGCTGCTGTATGGAGTGATCCAGGGGGGGAGCGACCTGGATTTGCGACGTCGATGCATCGAAGGACTCCTCGAGATTGGGTTTGATGGATTCGGGTTCGGAGGCTGGCCGATCGCTGACGACGGGAGCCTTGTTGATGAGGTTGGGCGTGTCGCAGAAATGATCCCTGACGGTAAACCTCTCCATGGTCTCGGGATCGGCAAACCGAATAATTTGGTCCAGGCCTATCACCTCGGGTATGACACGTTCGATTGCACGATACCGACAAGAGATGCGAGGCGGGGGCGTCTGTATGTTGAGAAGGAAGACGGCGTGGCGGGCGACTTCGACTATGTGCGGATCGAGCGGGAAGCCTACGCCCGCGATAACGAGCCCGTCGAGGCCGGATGCGATTGCTCGACCTGTGGTCGGTACTCACGTGCCTATTTGCATCACCTGTTCCGGATCGGAGAATCCGCAGGCCACCGTCTGGCGACGATTCATAACCTGAGGTTCTTCACACGCGTGATCAATTCTCTCCGGGCATCTGATGCTTGATGTAAGACAAGTCGAGGACCGGATCCGGAGCTCAAGGAAGTATGGCGATCTGCACCCCTCGGTGGTTCGCCGCCAGGTTGCGGAACTCGAGAACCGATATCGATCGGAGAAGCAGCTCGAGCAGGCCGTCAGGCGGAAGCTCCATCAGGCCTTTGGCGCCTATCTGCATGGGAACTGGCTTAGGAAGTTCAGGACAGAGCTCCAGCGGATCGATCCGGAGGATGACGACTCGATCCTGCAGGGCTGTCATCGGCTGATGCTTCTGCACACATCTACACGTGAGCGCACGAGCATTCTCGGACGATTCTTGGAGTGGATAGCAGGGATCGTTCCCGAAGGGGCATCGGTGCTCGACGTGGCGTGCGGTTTGAATGCGCTGGTGCTACCCGCCCTCTACAAATCAAGAAGGTTTCGATACACGGGTGTTGATCTCCACCGGGAGATATCAGCTCAGTTGTCGGCCTTCGCCGCTTACGCGGGGGTCGAGGCGAAGTTTGTGTGGGGAGATATACTCGACGGAAATCTGCCACGTTGTGACGTAGCGTGGATATTCAAGCTGCTCCCGGTACTGGAGCACCAGGAAAAGGGCAGTGCCACACGGCTGATTCGCGATCTGGAGGCCGAGGTCGCGATCGCATCGTTCCCGACGAGGTCACTCGGGGGGGCGGATGTCGGGATGGAGTATGCCTATCACCGGCAGATCGAGGAGATTTGCGGTGAGACTGGAAGGTCGTTCGAGCGTTTCGATTGCGAAACAGAACGATTCTACGTGATGAGATGAGGTGGATGGAAATCACCGCGCAGAGCCCGGCAGATCAATGGGCTCTGCCCACCAAAGTAGAAAGGTCCAAAACTCGTTGCTGTGCTCCGCAAGTGAAGTTGACTCGGCACGAGGGGAGCTAAATCGGGCATCTGCTGCACTTGCACATATGGTCCCTGCATACGGCTATTCTACAGGGGTTTTGGCTTGACGTTCCCGAGACCGACCAGTATGTTTGATGGGCTACAAGGCTGTTTATATTCACCTTATATCCCTGAGGGACGACCGGGCGCGAATGATGTAACCTGACCATTGGTAAGCACTTGAGAGGCGCACACCACAGGCAGGTGGAGCGTCTTTTTGTTTGCTTCGCGCAACACGGGGTCAGGTTAAACTGGTCGTGGGACCCCGGCCCCTCCGAGGACCGACCAAAATGAGCGCAGAAGTCACAGTTACGCTCCCTGATGGGAAGAAGAAGGCCTACCCTCACGGGACGACCGTTCTCGGGGTTGCTGAGTCGATCGGATCCGGGTTGGCACGCGCTGCACTCGCTGGCAAAGTCGATGGTCGGACGGTCGATCTCGGTCAAGCGATTGAGTCCGATTCCGACGTTTCGATCCTGACTTTTCGAGATGACGACGGGAAAGCGGTCTACTGGCACAGCACTGCACACGTGATGGCGCAGGCCGTTCAGGATCTGTTCCCTGATGCAAAGGTGACGATCGGACCGCCTATCGAGAGCGGGTTCTATTACGACTTTGATGTGCCTGAACCATTTACGCCTGAGGATCTGGTGCGGATCGAGAAGCGGATGGGCGAGATCGCGAAGGAGGATCAGACCTTCGAGCGTGACGAAATTCCGCGGGATGAAGCCTACGCGATGTTCGAAGGGATAAACGAGCCGTATAAGCTCGAAATTCTCGAGGACATCGAGTCGGACGAGACGATCAGCGTCTACCGGAACGAGGACAAGTTCGTTGACCTGTGTCGTGGACCCCACCTGCCGGGGACGGGCCAGATCAAGGCGGTCAAGCTTCTAAACTCTTCGGGCGCCTACTGGCGCGGCGACGAGAACAACAAGATGCTTCAGCGGATCTATGGAATTTCATTCCCCGACAAGAGGGATCTGAAGAAGCATCTGGATTTTCTGGAAGAGGCGAAACGGCGGGATCATCGTACGATTGGCACGGAACTGGATTTGTTCTCTGTCAGTGATAAAGTCGGACCGGGTCTCGTGCTCTGGCACCCGAAGGGCATGCGGATTCGACACCAGATCGAAGACTTCTGGCGGAACGCACACTTTGAGGGCGGGTACGAGCTGGTTGGCTCTCCCCATATCGGGCGATCTACGCTTTGGGAGACGAGCGGACATCTCGAGTTCTACAAAGAGAGTATGTATTCGCCGATGGATGTGGACGGGCAGTCGTATTTTGCGAAGCCTATGAACTGTCCTTTCCACAGCATGATATACAAGAACAAACGACGAAGTTACAGGGAGCTCCCGTTTCGATGGGCAGAGATGGGAACGGTGTATCGCTACGAGGCCTCTGGGACACTTCACGGTCTGATGCGGGTACGTGGCTTCACGCAGGACGATGCGCATATTTTCTGCCGACCGGATCAGGTTGAGAGCGAGATCGAACGTGTCATCGACTTCACGCTGTTCGTGCTCCGGTCGTTTGGTTTCGAAGACTACAGCATGTATATCAGTACGCGTCCGGAGAAGGCCGTGGGCGAGCCCGAGGACTGGGATATGGCCACCGAAGCGCTGAAACGAGCGGTGGACAAGCATTCGCTCCCGTATTTGATTGACAGAGGCGGGGGTGCTTTTTACGGCCCGAAGATCGATGTGAAGATAAAAGACTCGCTGAATCGTGAATGGCAGTGCACGACGATCCAGTTCGATTTCAACCTGCCCGAGCGATTCGATCTGACTTTCGTCGGTCAGGACGGTAAGTATCACAGACCGTTTATGGTGCACCGAGCCCTGCTCGGGTCGATGGAGCGTTTCTTCGGTACGCTCGTCGAGCATTATGCAGGAAACTTCCCTGTTTGGCTTGCCCCTGTTCAGGCTGTCGTCTTGCCGATCTCGGATCAGCAGATGGACTTCGCACAGGAGATTGGTCAGACGTTGAGCGAAGGCGGCGTTCGTTGCGAAGTCGACGATCAGGACGCGAAGCTCGGCTACAAGATTCGCGAAGCCGAGACGCAGAAGGTGCCGTACATGTTGGTCGTCGGTAAAGAAGAAGTATTATCTGGTCAGGTGTCTGTCCGCCGTCACGGTGATGGCGATCTTGGCAAGATGAATATCGAGGATTTCGTTTCCCGCATTCAGGAGGAGACGACTTCCAAGACAGATAGAACCCCAACTGGAGGATGTTCGCATTAACAGAGGTTTCAGAGGAAGAGGAGATCGGGGCCGCCCACCCGTACGGGAAGGCCCCAGAGTCAACGAGCAGATTCGTATCCCACAGATCTTCCTGGTCGACGCAGGAGGCGAGCAGGTTGGTGTAGTCGAGACAAAGAACGCGCAGACGATGGCCGAAGAGGCCGGTCTGGATCTGGTTGAAGTCGCCCCGAACGCTCGGCCGCCGGTTTGCCGGATTATGGATTACGGCAAGTATCGGTACGAGCAGAGCAAGAAACAGAAGAAGGGCAAGCAGGCCGGGTCGCAGCTCAAAGAGATTCGGATGCGCGTTAGGATCAGCTCACACGACTATAACTTCAAGGTCAAACACGCCGAAACGTTCCTGAAGCAGCGTCACAAGGTCCGGGTGTCTGTGATTTTCTCGGGTCGAGAAAACGCACATCGCGACCTCGGGCGGAAGCTGCTTGAAAAAGTTGCCGTGGACCTCGAGGAAATCGGACAGATTGAAGCCCCCCCTCGCAACGAAGGTCGCGCGATGGTGGTGACTCTGATACCGAAATAGAGCAAGGCTGCGCGTTGCTTGCGAGTTTGCTTCCGCAAACTCTGGCTCTATTAGAAGGCGCCAAAGACCGTGTAGATATTCGGTTTTCTTGGCTGACAGCGATTTTCTCTTGGTGACTGCGTGTCTTTGTTGTTGCTTTTACTGAACTAACCCGCCTGACGGTGGGTCAAGACGCGATGCGGGGATCCAACGGGGCGTCCTTAGACGCTCGTCCTGCTCGTGCCCACTCTCCGAGACGGAGGGCTGAGATATGCCGAAGATGAAGACACATAAGGGGACCGCGAAGCGTATCAGGCAGCGCAAGTCCGGCAGCCTGAAGCGCGGCGGAACTCCCCAAGACCACTTCCTGGCCAAGATGTCATCCAAGCGTAAGCGCAAGATGCGCAAGGGCGGCGGAGTCTCGGCAGCCTACACACGCAGGATCAAGCGCCTACTGACCACCGGGTAAGGGAGACGACAGATGCCTAGAGCAACGAATAACGTCGCCTCTCGCAGGCGACGTAAGAAGATCCTCAAGCAGGCTAAAGGATACCGGGGTGCACGTAGCAAGCTGATCCGAACCGCATCTGATGCTGTCGACCGAGCCGGTCAGTATGCCTACCGTGACCGTCGACAGAAGAAGCGCACCTTCCGCGCTCTGTGGATCACGCGTATCAACGCAGCAGCTCGTGAAAACGGCATTTCCTACAGCAAGCTGATCAGCGGGCTAAACAAGGCAGGCGTCGAGGTGAACCGAAAGGTTCTCGCCGACTTGGCGGTGACGAGCCCCGACGCCTTCAAGGCCTTGGTCGAGACCGCTAACGCAGCCTAGCTCGACCGAAATAGATTTAAAGAAGCCCCCGAAGCAAAGCTTTGGGGGCTTCTTTTTTTTAATCCAGGGCAGCGAGCGTCCCCTCTCTGCGGGGCGGGAGAAGGATAGTCAGTCATAGGGCTGAATTTTCTCCACTTTCCTGTACTTGCCACGCCTTAAGCTTGGGAGGATGCGGGGCGTTGACTTCCCCAAAGCTAAGGGTTAACTTATCTCCTGCTCGTTTAGGCTACGAAGTCTTTGATTTTGATGCTACTTAGACAACCTCATCGGGAGAAGAAATGAACGCCGAAGTTAAGGCGGAGACCAAGGTCGGTGAAGGAATCGATCGACTGAATGCACAGATCGACCGCGCTGTGGTCCTGATCGAGCAGCTGAAGAACGCCAACGCAGACCTTGCTGCACAGAAGCAGGAGCTCGTGGAGCGGCTGCAGCAGAATGAAAAAGAGCTCACTGAATCTCAGGCAGACCGGGACCGACTCCGGACGCTGTATGACGAGAACGCCTCGCTGATCGACAACAAAGAAGCGATTCAAGGGAAGATCGAGCAGATGATTTCCCGTTTGGATGCTGCGCAGGCCTAGTGAGTCTCTCAGGGAATCTGATTCGAAAGATGGCAGAATCCGAAATCGTCAAGATCCGGCTGTTTGGAACCGACTATGACGTCGCGTCAGATGCTGATGTGGACCACACTCAGAGAGTCGGTCGTTACGTCGACGAAAAGATGCACGAAATCGCGAACCATCTGTCGTTGAGGTCCGTGTCGACGATTGCCGTGTTGGCTGCCGTAAATCTGGCTGATGAACTCCGCAGAGAACGTGAATCGAGCGAACGCATCGATCAGGCTGCGTCGGTTTCTGCCGACCGTTTGGCCGAGTTGATCGATCGTACGCCGACACCGTTATACTAGGTCCATCTGCGGTACGCATCCCGGTGCTCCGGGACCCGACGTTTCTGACCTGATATTCAGGTTCTGTAGACGTCTTGCCTGATTCGATTCCCTGCCGTCGCTAGAGATGTTTCGTGCTGACGTCAGGGATTTTTTTGTTTGTGCTCAACCTCAACGAGGTGTGCCATGCTTCAGACGGATGTGGGAACGATGCCAGTGATGCTCCTGTCTGTCGGGCTGTTGTTCCTCGGGTTCATACTAGGTTGGTTGGTAAGCACCAAACTAGCGCACAGCAAGATCCACCGTGCAGAGTCGGAAGCCGAACAGACTGTGGAGGACGCGAAGGCGGAAGCCGATTCGCTCAAGCGGACCTCGATACTCGAGGCACGCGACGAGATGCATCAGGAGCGAATCGGCTTCGAGCGGGAGATCGAGTCCAAGTGGGATGACATTAAGACGAGGGAGACTCGGCTGAACGGCCTTGACCGTCAGCTGGACAAGAGAGCGGACCTGCTTCACCAGAAAGAACAGACGATCGTCCAGAGAGAAGAGGAGCTTGTAACCCAAGAGGAAAATGTCGAGAAGCGCTCGAGGGAACTGGAAAGGACGTTGTTCGAGCAGACGGAACGACTCGAGCGCATCGCCCAGATGAACCGACAGGAAGCGGTCGATATGCTCGTGGGCAACTTGGAAGAGGCAGCTCGCACGGAAGCGTCTTGGCGTATCAAGGAGATCCGGGATGAGGCTTTGACCACCGCTAATGAAGAGGCACGGGAGATCATCTCGAATGCGATTCAGCGATTGGCGTCTGACCATACTGTCGAGTCGACTGTTGCGGTCGTCAAGCTGCCGAACGAGGAGATGAAGGGCCGGATAATCGGACGCGAAGGTCGCAACATCAGGGCCTTTGAGATGGCAACCGGAGTAGATGTGATCGTGGACGACACGCCCGAAGCGGTCGTGTTGTCCGGGTTCGACCCAATTCGTCGATCCGTCGCTAAGATGTCGCTCGAACAGCTCGTCTTCGACGGCCGGATCCATCCTGGCCGGATAGAGGAAGTCGTCGAGAAGTCGCAGAACTCGATTCAGGAGGTGATCCGGGA
>DPVD01000305.1:0-7594 GCA_003526745.1 Candidatus Latescibacterota bacterium | reverse complement strand
TTGACTCAAGTATGTTGCCACCGAGCCCCTGCACGATCGTAAACGTGAAAAGGATGATGCCGATGACGAGTGAAGAGGCCCAGACCTGCTGGAGCTGGAAGGGCTCTGAGGTCTTGTTCGCGAAGGCCCACATCGAAAAGGCGGGCGAAGACTGGATGCCCATGAGGGCGAACATATAGGTCATGCACATAATCCCTGTCCAGGAGCTTCCAACCGCATCTGTGTTGGCTGAGACTGCCTGGATCGATCCCGGTAGCGCGACGAGGCTCGAGTGACCAGCGGGCGTGATCTTTGTCCCTGATGCTAGGTTCTGTTTGACCATGGAAGCGATCCCGTCGATAAAAGCCGACCAGCCGCCGATGTAGGAGATGGCAATACCTCCAAGTATCACGATACCGAGCGCTAAGAGGATGCACTGCGCGCAGTCGACGTAGGCGACTGATCGCAACCCGCCCGATGCTACGTAGATCATAACCACGGCCGAAAGGGCAAACATACCGACCTCGATGCTAACCAGACCGTCTGTCAGGACGTGGAAAAGGTCGCCGGATGCGCGGAGCTGGACACCGAGGTAAGGGACGCTGAACAGGAAGGCCACGAGGACTGTGAGCAGCCGCATCGCATTGCCTCCATAGTACTCGGTGTACATCTCGCCGGGTGTGATGTGCCCGAAGGCCTTACCGATGATCCATTGACGTCTTAGAAACAGAACGCCCGTGAACGGGATCGTTAGCGCGTAGAACGAGGCGAATGCGTAAGACAGGCCTTCCTGCAGGATAAGGCCCGGGTGTCCGACGAATGTCCAGCCGCTGAAGCTGGTTGCGGTCGCCGCGAGTACAAAAACCCAGATTCCGATGCTACGTCCAGCAACGAAATAGTCGGCTGACGTCTTCGACTGGATCGCACCTTTGATTCCCCAGAACAGGCAGTAGGCCCAGTAGAGTCCGACGAATCCGAACAGCCAGTAGAGCTTCGCGTCCAAAAAAACCCCTCCGTTGTAGTGGATCGTTGGTAGGTCCAGCTTAAGAGGATCATAAGGGGCGTTTGGGGGGAAGGCAAACTGGAGATGTTAGGAAGAGGAGGTGCGGGTTGTGCTAGACTCGGGAGGAACGAGATCGGGCCCTGACCTGATCGGCTCGCCAGTTGCTCGCCGATCTGTTCTCTTTTCCGCTTCACAGAAGAGGAGTTCGACATCCTCCTGCCGGGCACGCGGGTTGACCCGGTGAGGGTTTAGCTACCAAAGCCGCATCGAATCCTCGAACAGCTTCGTCAGGTCTTCCTCCTCGGCAGGAATCGGCGACAGCTTAGTGACTCTATGCTGCGGGAGCGTTCCCTCAACGAGCGTGGGTATGTCGTCCGCCTTAAACCCGAGCGGTGACAGTCCGTTTGGCATCTCGAGACGCTTCATGAGACTAACGATCTGCTGGGAAAGGATGTCTCCGGCATCCTCGTCTCTGGCATCACTGATATCGGCACCCATGATCTCTGCAGCTCTGAGGTGACGAGCGGGGTTGGCCGGTGCGGTGAAGGCGAAGACAGCGGGGGCGTGAAGTGTAACTGAGAGTCCGTGCGGGATGATCGCGTGATCGGAGACGAACCCGTCCGGTATATATTCGCGGACCATACCGGAAACCGGGTAGGACATCCCATGACACAGGTGAACGCCTGCACTCCCGAACCCCATGCCTGCCATGCTTGCGGCAAGTGCCATCTGTGCGCGGGCCTCATCGTCTTCTGGATCCTGGACCGCGCGCACTAGGTAGGTCGAGACCATACTGATCGCTTCCAGCGCCCAGATGTCGCTGATCGGATTACTACCTTGGTAGGCCGGTCGTAACACGGGGTGGTTCGGCTTCAGACGTTGATCGTAGGGGATCGCCGTGTACGATTCCAGTGCGTGACACAGAACGTCAAGCCCGGTGGCCGACGCCACGGTTGGAGGCATGCTGCGCGTGTTATCAGGATCCACGATCCCGAGCGTCGGTTTGAGACGCCGATGCGCGATACCGGTCTTTGCGTGCATTTCGGTCAGATCGCAGATCGCGACCCCCGTGGTTTCACTTCCCGTACCGGCCGTCGTGGGTATTGCAATCAACGGCTTTATCGGCCCGGGGACTGGCTTGCCCTGTCCGATTGGCGCGTTGATATAGGCGAAGAAGTCGTCAGGATGGCTGTAGTAGAGGTTCGCCGCTTTCGCCGTATCGATGACAGAACCACCACCGACCGCAACGAACGCATCAGGCTTTTCCTCTTTCGCTGCGACGATGGCTTCCTTGAAGGAGAGATCCGTCGGCTCGACCCGGACGCCGTCGTAGATAGCCGTCTCGATGCCCTCCTTCGCCAGCGCTTTCAACACAACCTGGACGGGATCTAGATCCCTGAGGTTCGGGTCGGTCAGAACCATGGCTCGCTTGATGCCGAGGTCGTCTAGGTCCATCCCAACCTCCCGCGTCGAGCCGGGCCCGAAACGTAGGTTGGATGACCCCATTTCGAAGATGGTATCTCGTTCCATTTTAGTAACCCAAAGACGTGAACAAGGCGGACGTAGAGAATTGCGGGGACACCCTTGCGAGCCAGCTGGCCAAAGGTCTTTTCCACTTCCCGGGGGATCTAACCTTCCTAACCCCCCGCGACAACCTCGTCTTGTGCGCTGAGGCCTTTTGTTTAAGGATGATGGTAGTAACGACGAAGACGATGATCAAACCGGTTACGATTGCCTGAATCCAGCTGGGCAGACATGATAAGCTCGGCTGAGCGGCTGCGAAACGTCATCGGCGACTAGGTATTTGAAGGAGATACGCGGTCCCCGCTTTTTGTCTGAACGACATACAGAACGAGCAGTATAAGCAAGCCTACCAGGTTGAGTATGGTGCTAGGCCAGAGGAGAGCACCACCGCAAAGGAGGTAGATAAGTCGTTGCGGTGTGCCGAGCAGCGCTCCGTGGAACCCCTCCGAAGCGGCCGCGAAGGCGAGGAGACCACAGGTAGCGAAAATTGTGGTCTGTATACCCGGAATCCAGCCGTCCTGGAAAAGGATGCCCGTATAGCAGAACAGGAGGGGGATCAGATACAGACCCTTGGCAATCTTCCAGCTGGCGAATCCGGTACGGATCGGGTCGCTCCCCGCGATCCCTGCTGCGGAATAGGCTGCTAGGCACACAGGCGGTGTGACGTTTGCGTCTTGAGAGTACCAGAAGATCAGCAGATGGGCGGCAATCAGGCTGACTCCTAGGTTGGTGAGCGCAGGGGCGGCGAGCACGGCAAGGACGATGTAGGAGGCCGTGACGGGCAGCCCCATCCCAAGGATTAGGGAAGCTAGGGCGATCAGGATGACGGCAAGGAGGATGCTCGAGCCGGCGAAGGATCCGATCAGCAGGGAGAACTTGATCCCGATCCCGACAAGAAGAACGACGCCAACGATGATACCCGCACACAGCAGGATGACACCTGTCGAGAGGAGGTTGCGTGTTCCCATTGCCAGGGCTTCGAGGATATCTGCAACCGTCATGCGCGTAGAGGGTCGGAGCCAGCTGGCAATCACGATGGACAGTGTTCCTGCAGCTGCGGTGTATGTTGGTGTGAATCCAGCCAGCAGCAGCCCGACGAGTACGATCAATGGGATTGTGAAGTGCCAACCTTGTTTCAGGACCTCAAGGAATTTCGGTATAGTGTCGGGATCTACCGCCGCGATCCCGTCCCGCCGTGCCCGGAAGTGGACGAAGAAGATGACACTCAGGAAGTACATCAAGGCGGGGACGAAAGAGACTGCGACGATTGTGAGGTAGGGGATTTGCGTCCATTGACTCATGATGAAAGCGCCGGCGCCCATGATCGGTGGCATTAGCTGGCCACCTGTCGAGGCGGACGCTTCTACAGCTGCGGCGAACTCGGGTTTGAAACCTGTCCGCTTCATCATTGGAATTGTTAGCGAGCCAGAGCCGACCGTGTTCGCCACGGCACTACCGGAGATGGAACCCAATAGGCCGCTTGCGCAGACGGCCATCTTTGCTGGGCCACCAACCGTGCGACCTAGGAGTGCGAGAGCAACACGAAGGATGAAGTCACCGGCGCCGGACTTGATTAGAAATGCGCCGAATAGAACAAACATTGCTACGAAGGTGGAAGAGACGGTGGCGATTGTGCCAAACATGCCATCCGGTGCGAAGTACATCCGGTAGAGGATTCGCTCGACAGAGACACCCGGGAATAGCCACATGCCGCTGGCGAATTTGCCCCACACCGTCGCGTAAGTCAGGAACAGGACGGCGAGGCTCGGGATAAACCAGCCCGTAGTTCGTCGGGTGATTTCGAGCAGCAGAAGAAGCGCGAGACTGGCTACGATCAGGTCACGAATGAGCGGGACCTGGTTCCTTGCGTGCAGGTCGGCCTCGAAGAGGATCAGGTAGATGGCTGCGAGAGTTGAGAGGATCGCCAGACCGTAGTCGAGGACGAGCGATCCGTTCCGACCTCGAGCCGACGGATATAGCAGATAGGCGACGAAAAGGATTATCCCGTAGTGGATCGCGTTTCTCTGAAGCTCGGGGAGGACGCCCAGCGTGTTCGACCAGAGATGGAAGCAAGAAGTAGCGACACAAACCCAGAAGACGAGGCGATTGTGTGGACCGGTCAGTGTTCGGTGAGAGAAGGTGACTTCACCGTCGGTGCCACTTGTGCCGAGAGCCGACATGGCTTACTGCGCGACGAGGTGGTCCGGGATCGCGAGGCCCTGCTCGCGATAGTACTTGATGGCCCCGGGGTGCAGCGGCACGGCGAGCCCTTCGATAGCCTTGTTCAACTGCATGGCGTTCGTCGCACTGTGGATGTTCTGGAGGTAGGGAAGGTTTTCGTAGATGGTCTCGGTGATCTGGTAGACAACGTCCACCGGCAAGTCAGACCTGCAGGACAGGAAGTTCGGCTGGGCGATCGACCGGACGGGGGTCGACTGTCCCGGGTATGTGTCCGCCTCGATGACGTAGCGCGACCAGACGGGATAGGTGGACCGGATATTTTCGAGCTGCGTATTCGTGACATTGAGGAGGCGGACACCATCTCCCATCTGCGCGAAGGCCTGGGTGGCAGCCGCCACGGGTGGGCCTGCGGGAACCGTGGCACCCGAGATCCTGCCGTCCATGAGCGCCTGGACCGAAGGGGAGTATCCTAGGAACTCTGGCTGAAGGTCAGTCTCTGCCGAGATGGACAACGCATCGAGTATCGTTCGTGTCGAGCCTTCAGTCCCGCTCCCGCGTTTTCCAATTGAGAATCGCTTGCCCAACCCTCTCAGGTCCTCCAGCGTTCCCGACGAGCTCGCGTCCGCTCTGATTAGGAAGTGCTCCACGTTTTGCCACAGCATTGTGATAGAACGGATGTCCCGTAGGGGTTTCTCGTAGTGCCCGGTCCCGGTGTATGCCATCGCGCCGAACAAGCTTTGTAGGATGGCGAGCTGAGCTTCGTTGTTCACCATCATCTGGATATTCTCGCCGGACCCGGCGGAGTTGATGGCCGAAGCGATGATTTCCGGCTGAAGCTTCTCTGTCAGGAGAATACCGATCCCAACGCCGACGGGGTAATACGTCCCGCCAGGTGTGGCTGTCGCGATGATCAGGCTCCGGGTGTTGGGTCCCGCACCTTCGCACCCCAGTAGCGAGATTACAAGGAAGAGCAGATGTTTGATGAAGGGTTTGCACATATCCGTCCTTAAGAACAAAAGAGTCGGGCTATCGTCAAGCGAAAGTCTACTAAGATACTGATCCGATGTGAGTGCCGCTATATTGACACGATTTTAGGGCCACGCTATACTTTGTCGTAAACAACGAACTATCATAGGGTTGTGAAAATGTGCCGCTCATTCTTTCGGTCTCTGGCTTGGCTTTTCTGTCTGACCACGCTTGTCGCCGCCGGTCTCTCCGGCTGTGCACGCCAAGAGGCGTATGGCATTCTGGATGAGGCCAACGAGCATGAGGCACTCGGGCGTGAAGTTCAGGCGATCGAGGCATATCACCGCGCCGCTGAGATCGCTCCCGACGATGCGTATCTGCAGCGCGTTTTAGGTCGTGCCTTCGTGCGTCGGCGCGATTACGACCGTGCTGCAGAAGCGCTGCAAGCGGCGATTGACCTAGAGGCCGGGTATCTGGAGGCCTACCAGGATCTGATCGGAGTCGCGCTTCGTCAGGACGACACGGATGCGGCGATCGCTTGGATGGAGCGTGCTGCTCAGTCCGTTCCCAACTACGCCCCAATCTATGAGCAGCTAGTCGCTTTTTACATGGTGAACAGGCAGTTCGAAGACGCGCTGGACCTTCTAGGCAGGTTGGATGAGACATTCCCGGGAGCGGCTTGGGTGCCGTTCCACAGAGGGGGCGTTCTCCGACAACTTGGACAGACTGAAGAAGCCTTGGCGGCGTATAATCTGGCTCGGAAGTTGAAGCCTGATCTCCCCGATCTTTGGGCGGAGATCGGGAACCTCCATTTCGACTTGGCGGCCTACGGCGAGGCTGAGGATGCGTTCGAGCGGGCGATTGAGCAGGATCCAGGCGACCACCGCAGCATGAATAACTTGGCCTGGACCTACGCCGTTCGAGGCCGGAACCTCGAAATAGGGGTAGAGCTGTCGAGGGCCTCCCTGCGGCTGCGAGAGGAAGCCAGCTACATGGACACTCTTGCGGAGTTATACTATAAACAGGGTGATCGGAAGCGTGCCCTGACCTGGATCCGAAGAGCGATCAGAATCACGTCGGATTCGGAAGATCTCATGGACCATCTGCAATCGCAGTTAGAACGATTTCGGCGTGCCCCATACGGACGGACTTGAGGCAGGATGGCAGAAGAAGAAGACCAGCAGGAAGAGCAAGACCTTCCAAAAGAAGACCCCAAGGGTCCATACCGATATCTCCTCCTGATCATCATCATCATGCTGGTGGAGACGCTGGGGGCGTATATCGTGCTCGACTGGGCCATCCCGGCACCCGAGGTCGTCGAGGAGGAGCCGGCCCTCGAGGAGCTTGAGGAGAACGCGTTTGTACCACCCATCTTTTATGCGGATCTGGCTGAGATCTTGTTCTCTCCGCTCAACACGAAGGGGAGCCTGCTGGTCAGCCTGACGATCGTGCTTGAGGTCGATCGGGAAGTTGTTCTGGATGAGATTTCAAAGAAACATTCCATGATCTGGGACCTCGTTCTCAAGCGTTTGGAGCAGCATTCGGTCAAGGAGCTGCGTGAGCCCGAGAAAGAAGGGATCAGGGAGAATGTCAAGAACGTGATCAACAAGGAACTTCAGAATGGGGCGGTCACAGCGGTTATGTTCACAGAGTTCATTATGCAATGAAAGACGGATACATCGAGACACCGGTTGTCGAAGACCCGGAGTGGGCTTCGATATTTGAGCCGGATCAGGACGAACAGGAGGAGGTTGCCGGCGTTCTCGGTCGCCAGCCCGTGTTCAGCAACCTGACAATACGAGAGCTGAAGCGTGTCGAGAGGATCGTGCATCGGAGACGCTTCGTGACGAACGAAGTCGTGATCCAGGCGGGAGTGCCGCGGTCGGGTCTGTTTGTCGTGGAGACGGGGTCCGTCAACGTCGTTCGCCAACTCGCCACGAG
>DPVD01000046.1:2442-3986 GCA_003526745.1 Candidatus Latescibacterota bacterium | reverse complement strand
GGCTGACGGATGCGGGTCGAACTGACATACGTACTGCCGCGGGTCCGATAGTCGAACGTGAGTGGCGTCACCGTCTTCGGTTTCTGGGCAAGACTATCAATGAGGACCGTATTGTGCGTGTTCAGCCCGTATTCCCTCTAGTTGCTTGGCTCCTAGAGACCACCACCCGTGTCTAAAAGGGATCTCCCGACCCCGTGTGGCGAGACACGTTGATGACCGTATACGCACGGTTAGGTGCGAGGTGGCGGAGAGTAAATGTGTGGTAGTTTCAGAACATCTAGAAACCGAGTTACGAGTGATGAGTTTTAAGTGCAGAATGTAAAAGACTACATGTTTAAGACTTCGGTCCATAGATCGGGGTCGACTGGGATGCCGTTCATCAGGTTGTCCTCTCTGATGGCGAGCATGCCCTGACCCGGGTAGCGAATCTCGTTCACACCATCCAAAGGCGGAACGTCTTGGAAGTCCTTTACGATGCGGTCGACGGTCTCTTCCACGATCTGAGATCCGGCAAGCGATCCGACGTCGATTGCGATGAAGACCTGCGAAACGTTGGTCTCGTCGGATCGGGAACCGATCACAGACGTCGAATCGCCGCTCGTGACGAGGGTCGCGATTAGGTCGAGTACGAGGGCCAACCCGGATCCCTTCCAGTATCCAATCGGAAGCGCTCGCTTCGAATCGAGGATGGCCTTCGGGTCGGTGGTCAGGTTAGCGTCGGTGTCGTATCCGCCAGGCAACGGCAAGTTTTCACCGCGTCGCGCGAGCACTTCGAGCTTCCCGTTCGAGTACTGACTCATTGCCATGTCGAGCAGAACGTGTTTCCCTCGGTATGGGACGCAAAGTGTCAGCGGATTGTTACCGATTTTCTTTATGTCCGAGCCCCAGGGCGGCATAAGGACCGTTGTGTTCGTCCAGCAGATCCCGATACAGCCGGCATCGGCTGCTTGCAGGCCGTAGGCCCCAGCCCTCATCCAGTGGTTCGTGTTCCTTAGGCCCACACACCCCATCCCGTGCTCGTGTGCGATCGAGATAGCACGACCCATCGCAATTTCGGCGTTCAGCAACCCGATACCTGTCTTGCCGTCCCACTGCTCGATAACTCCAAGACTGTGCGTGCACTCCGGCTCGACATCCGTCGTGACCTTGCCGGCCTGCACACCTCTGACAAACCCCGGAAACCGATTCAGACCGTGCGAGTATACACCGTCCAGCGTGTTCTCTGCGAAAAGACACGCACATCGATCAGCCTTTTCTAATGTGAATCCAACCGACTCCAAGACACGTCTGAACTCAGCCTGGACAGTCTCGAACGGTATGCGCTCCATACTCTGCCCTCTCTTTTGTTGTCTCTGAATGCGATTGATATTAGGGCCGGTCTGCGGTGACCACAAGTTGGGATTCAAGGATATGAACTACTCCCAGGCTACGCTTGTAGCATACTCCGGTTCTAAGACACAAAGAAGGATGAGATGTGGGAGCCCCCCCGAAGGGGCGTGGAGTAAATAGCCCGGGGCAAGCCGGAGCGTGAGCAGACGCGCCGC
>DPVD01000046.1:0-2126 GCA_003526745.1 Candidatus Latescibacterota bacterium | reverse complement strand
ACGCGCCGCACTATGGCAGCAGTTTGGAATAGGATAGCTCTCAGCACACCGACGCGGACCGGATCGCACAATGATTCTGCTTGGGCACCGCTATTGATGCTCGTGTGGTATATTCACATTCGTAATCAGGACCGCTGAACACCAACTGAAGAGGAACAAGAATGACGATCGACTTTCAAGAGGGATCGATCAATCCCGCCGAGTTGGAAGAGGATCCGATCCTGGAGCTGCGGAAATGGTATGAAATGGCCAAAGCGTCAGACGACATGTTGCCGGAGGCGATGTCTCTGGCGACGGTATCGGCAGGCAGCATCCCGACCGTACGGATCGTATTAATGCGAGGATTCGACTCGCGAGGTGTGGAGTTCTTCACGAGCTACGACAGCCCGAAGGCCGCTGATATGGATGGGAACCCGCATGTCTCGCTCTCCTTCCACTGGAAATCGTTGTATCGGCAGATTAGGATTGAAGGTAAGGCGGGGCGTATGGGCAAGGATGAGTCGAAAGATTACTGGGACACACGACCCCACGGCAGCCGTCTCGCGGCTATCGTGTCGACGCAGAGTGCCGAGGTCGATACGTGGGAGGAGATGGGCGATCGGGTGACCGAACTGGGGAAGCAGTTCCCTGAGGGCTCCGACATCCCATTGCCAGATTCGTGGGGTGGGTATCGTGTGAAGCCCAGCCGCTTCGAATTCTGGCTAAGCCGTCCGAGTCGCCTGCATGATCGTTTTCAGTACAACCCTGTTGGGCGGGGATGGTCGATCACAAGGCTGCAGCCCTAGAAAACTGCGTGTGAGCAGGGGGAAGCAGGTAAAAAGCAACCCCTAGTGTTGTTATCCTCTGGCCCGCATAGCTCGCCATTCGAATCACCCCTCTCCTGCTAAGCGCGAGAGGATCAACCGCGTCTAAACATCTACTAGGACGGGGTGTCGTTGGGCCGGCGTAAACTGATGGCTATTCAGGAACAGAAATGACCAAACTCAGCATAAACGTCAACAAAGTCGCCTTACTGCGGAATAGCCGAACAATCGGTATCCCGAGCGTGACACAGGCTGCAGAAGTCTGTATGGACTCGGGTTGTCACGGGATCACCGTGCATCCGCGCCCCGATGAGCGACACATTACCTACGCGGACACATACGCCCTCGCCGACCTCATCGGAGGGCGTGACGGGATCGAGTACAACATCGAGGGGAACCCGCATCCGAAGTGGCTCCAGATTGTGAAGGAGACGAAGCCCGATCAGGCGACTCTTGTGCCGGACGATCCGAATGCGTTCACATCAGACCACGGATGGGACCTGAACGACCCCGAGACGGTCGAGCGCCTCAAGCCGATCATCGGAGATCTGAAGGATCTGGGGATCCGTGTCTCCTTATTTATGGATTCCGTTCCGGCCCAAATTCAGGTGGCTGCCGAGATCGGCGCGGATCGAATTGAGCTGTATACCGAGCCCTATGCTACCGCCCACAGAGAGCAGAACGTGGCAGCCGTTTTTCGGGAGTTCGCTGATGGCGCAAAGACGGCCCAAGACAGCGACATTGGAGTGAACGCAGGGCACGATCTGAACCTGGAGAACCTAGGAGAGTTCGTGACGATTCCTGGCATACTGGAAGTGTCGATTGGACATGCCCTGATCGGTGATGCGATCTTCATGGGTCTGGAGAAGACAGTAGATGCGTACTTAGAGGTCTTAGGATACTAGAAGTCCCGGGGCTTTTAAGTGTACCTTTCTGTCTTTCGTTAACCCACCCAGTTTTTCCTGAAGAACTTGCTGCTCTCGTCATCGTTGATCAGCAGCAGCACCTCGTAAATCCACTCATCGAACGGGGCCTCATACGCATCTAGCCTTGGGAATGGATTGTCGTCCTTGTCGTTCAGCCGCTGACCGATCTGATGCACCATTCCGACACCAAGTTCGGGGATGTCCACACGGTCCACACCCGCCCGTCCGAGCACGTTGTCGTAGACATCGGCCATGACCATCCCGCCCGGGATGAACGGGAGCGCTCTAGTCCGCATCGTTGGGAAGAAGATATCGATCCATTTGCGCCCTTTCGCATAGGCCTTCCGTGTAGCGTCTTGGATCAAGTCTTTCGGCAGATCCAGACTCGTCGAGTAGG
>DPVD01000302.1:45871-51618 GCA_003526745.1 Candidatus Latescibacterota bacterium | reverse complement strand
CGACTCCGCGAACCGGTAGACCCACCTCTGAAGTGGACTCACAGGATCGTTGATCGTCACGCCGTGCAGCCCGTAGATCACGAACGGACATCTCGCCATACGTGCCGCCAAACGTCCGATCAGACTGGCCTTGGCCTCGTGCGTATGCACGATCACGTATTCCTCCTCACGGATCAACCGCGCAAACCACAGTAAAGACCGGAAATCTTTAAAGGGCCGGATCCGTCGCTCTAAATGCGGGCAGACATGCAGAGTCAGATCAGGAATCGAATCGAATTCATGATGGTGGATCTCGCACCCAACTGCGAGGTGCATCTCGTACCGATCCGACAGATCTCGCATCGTGAGATAGACATTGCGGTCTACCCCGCCGCCCGGTGCGAGCCACGTCATGGTGTGAAGGATCTTCGGACGATCAGGCATGCGCGCGCAGCGTGGCCGAATCGATTTCGGGGATGGAGGAACGTGCGACCGCACCGTCGATCACATCGCAGACGCGCTCGAACGGATAGGTCTCAATCAGACGACGCGATTTGGGCTCCGTGCTTGACAGCTTTGCGTAATGAGTCACCATCGCCCGGAGATCGAAACGGATCCGGGGATGGCCAGGATCATACTCCCAAGGGTGTGCGTAGAACATCGTCGGATCGGAACTCGCGAAGGGTTTTGTCGTCCAGGCGAATGGAAAGATCCGAAAGTATGCGCCACCGGAAGCGAAACGGCGACCCAGAAGCTTCCACGAAGACACGGTATACTCGTACAGGTCAAGGTCAGAAAAACGGAACAGACCCTCGGGAGCACCCTTGATCCCGTATCGCCACGACATGACGGGTGAGATCGAGCAATCATACTCGTATCCCAGGTCACGAAGGTTCGAGAGAGCCCAAGCAGAATCGTGTGTGATCGAGAAGTATGGAGCGCGATACCCCCTGACGGGTTGACCGGTCAGATCTTCGAGGAGGCACTTGGTTCGACTCTCTTCCTTACGGAAGACATCCGGAGTTTGCGTATAGACCTTTTCATGCCGGTAACCGTGGGAAGCGACCTCGTGCCCGGCATCGCTCAGAGACCGGACAAGATGCGGGTGCGACTCAGCGACGGCACCGAGTACGAAGAACGTACCGTACCGCCCCGAGTCGTCGAGTATCCGGAGAAGTCGGTCCATGCCTTGCTCAATCCGGGACGGCTTATCCGCCCAAGCCTCCTGAGAAAGCTCGATACCATGGAACCACTCCTCCACATCGATCGAGAAAGCCATCTGTCCCATATAACAAGTCTATTCGAATTGATCCTGGCAGACAACCGAAACATCCATCGCCCCGCTTACTAGACCTATCAGTCAATAAAGATTCCCCACGGAATGCCTACAAACACTGAACTCTTCAGATTTATTATTGTCTTCCTCACCGGAAGATCGTAAGATTATACCAATCGGTCAACTATGGGACGTATAAGCAACGCAAGAGAGCGGCTAATCGACTCGGCCGCAGAGCTAATCCACGCCCGCGGAGTCAACGATGTGGGTGTTCAAGAGATCTGTGCGACCGCGGGTGTTCAGAAAGGCAGCTTCTACCACTTCTTCAAGTCCAAGGACGATCTGGCGGTCGCCGCGCTCGACAAGCATTGGGCAGATTCACGAAACCAATATTGGCGCCTAGCTTTCGGCGAAGACTTGGCCCCGCTCGACAGAATCCGGCGGTTCTTCCAAATGGCCTACTTCTACTTCAAGCAGGCACACGATGCCGGAACCGGTATATGGGGCTGTCCTTTCGGTAATGCGGCACTCGAAATGGCGACTCACAACGAGGCTATCTCGGAGAAAGTCAGCCTCGTCTTCTCCGATGCGACTTCCTTCTTGCGCCAAGCGATCGAGGATGCGACCAGGAGGGGCGATATCGCGGTACAGGATCCGCAGCAATCGGCCGAGGCTTTGTGGGCGTATTACGAAGGCATCCTCCTGACTGCGAAAGCCCGCCGTGATCCCGAAGTCATAGGAAGGCTCGGGAGCGAAGCGATCCAATTTCTCAGATGATCAGATGAGTAAGATTGTAGGATGACTGCCTTGTTAAAACTCACAAAGATTTATCCGACCAGTCAACTACTATCGCACAAACGAACCATACCCACTACCCTGCGCCGCAAAGATGCTGCTCGCCAATGCCGCTTTCTCGATGCTCTCTAGCCTCGTGATGGCCCTGTTTTGGAACACGATCGCACGGAATGCTCAATCTTTCCAAGCCATTACGCTCTTTAATTAGAAGCAGGGTAAGGCTCTGGCCGTGGGGGCTCCTTGGGGTGGGTGTTCGTATCGACTTCTGAATAGCTGGAGTCGCAAATGTGATCGGAGGTTACGAACTTTTCTTCGCGTTGACGTCGCGCACCACAAGCCCTATCCCCTCTTCTTCTGCCTATCCGGAACCGTATCCCCCTCAGGCCGTTCGACGTGCTGCCAATACCCGCTTGGATCCTCGCCGCGAGCAATAATCGCCTGCTGATGCTTGGGATCTCGTCCCCGAACATCGGGCGGCATGTATCTCAGTGTTAGACCACACCGTCTACGGTCGGATCGGTTCGGCTCGGACCCGTGTAGCAGAAGGTCCGTGTGCATCGAGATCTGTCCGGCTTTCATCACAAACGACACGGGATTACCAAAGTCTTCGGGATTCGTAACCGTCTGTCCGAGGATGTTGTTCTCTTCGGCCGTGCTGTGTTCGAACCCGATCTGGCCGTGCAGATGGGATCCCGCGATCACCCGCATTGGTCCCATCGATTCATCCACATCGTCAATTGCAAGCCACACCGTTACGACTTTGCTCGGCGTCAGGTGCCAATAGGATGCGTCCTGATGCCAGCTCACCTGTTTCCCGTCGCCGGGCTGCTTGCTGAAATAGTGTGTCATCATGCAGACCAGGTTAGGCCCCAGCAAATCCTCGACGAGATCCAGGATCCGGCCATCCATCACCAGATCGTAAACGCCCGCGCAGGTATACTGCCACCCGTTGATCGAATAGCTGTCCAGCCCCGTATCCTCCGCCATCGACATCAGATGGTCGAAGTATGACCGGTTGGCCTCCGCCTCTTGACCGGACATAACATCGATCGGGAACAGATACCCCTTCTCGTTGTAGTGACCAACCTGCTCACAACTTAACGTCGTCGGATCATTGCCATCCGCCGGAAAAAACTGAAGCTTCCGATCCATGTCTGGCAAAGCATCCATAATCGCCATATGCCGCCCCTGTCGTTTTGAGGGCCCAAACCCACACCCTTTTCCTTATTTTTATGTTATGGTCTCAACAGACTTCTCGCAACAGTTCGACAATTTCCGAACGTCCGCGCCGGATCAGCTTGGTCCAGAACACTTCGGGCTCTTCAGATCTTCGATCGAAAGTCTCTCCCGATCGGACATCACCGACCGATTGCTCAAGGTCGGCGATACGGCTCCTGGCTTCAAGCTCTTCCATCAGCACAGTCAATGCGTTCTTCTGGCGACTTGCCTCGAAGAGGATCTCGCCGTCATCAGCATTTACCGCACGGTTGCCCTTACTGCGACCTCAAAATACAGGCGCTCCAATCAACCCTCTCTCAGGTTCAGTGACTCGGAGAACGAATCATTGCAATCTCGCTGCAGAGAAAAGAGCACGCCATAAGGATGACAAAGCATTACGGCATAGAATTCGGCCTCCTTAGCGACACCAACAACACCGTGGCACGCGATTTCGGAAGCGTACTCCACCAGCAAGAGGAGATACAGAGCGTCTACGATGACCTCGGGCTCAACCTGCCTACATGGTATGACGACGAATCCTTCGACCCTCCCCTACCCGCTTCCTACGCGCTGGACACCGGATCCGTCGTCCAAATAGCCTTTGTCGATCCGGGCTACACGACGCGGCTAGACCAGACAGAAACCATCAGAACAATCAGGACGATCCATGTATAGCGCTATCTTGCTTGTCGCAGCTCTCCTCGCTTCCCCTCTTGTGGCCGAAGACTGGCCCAAATGGCGAGGCGCAAATCGTGATGGCATCTGGCGGGAAACAGGTATCCTCGACAGCTTCTTTGACCTGAAACCTGCGTGGAGCGCCGAAATCAGCAGCGGCTACTCCGGTCCGACAGTGGCCAACGGACGGGTCTACGTGACAGACCGGGTGCGTAAACCAAAGCAGGTAGAGCGAGTACTATGTTTCGACGAACGAACCGGCAAACGTCTCTGGACCCACACCTACGACTGTGCGTATCGCAATGTCGGCTATACGGCTGGACCTCGCACATCGGTACAGATCCACGACGGCATCGCCTACAGTCTCGGCACAATGGGACATCTCTTGGCCTTCGACGCAAAGACGGGACGTATTCTCTGGCAACACGACCTGAACGGGAAATACAAGATCGCCATGCCTGAATGGGGCATATCGGCCGCACCCCTGATCACGGAGGATATGATTGTCGTTCATATTGGCGGCACTCCGAATGCGACGGTTGTCGCCTTCGACCTGAAAGACGGCGGCGAACGATGGCGAGCACTCAAGGATCGGGCGTCTTACTCAGCACCGATCATGATTGAACAGGGCGGGAAACAGGTCATCGTCGTATGGACGGGTGACAACTTGGTCGGACTCGACCCGTTAACCGGAAGAGTGTACTGGAAGCTCCCGTTCAAGCCATCCCGGATGGTCATCGGTGTCGCTACGCCGATCGTTAGGAACAATCGGCTTTTTGTCAGCAGCTTCTTCGATGGAGCCATGATGGTCGATCTCGACCCGTCGAAACCGGCCGCATCTTTTGCCTGGACGAGCACCGGACCTGACGAGCGTAACACAGAAAGCCTTCACAGCCTGATCTCGACACCCATCTGGCTTGGCGACCACATCTACGGGATCGACAGCTACGGGGAGCTGCGTTGCATCCGCGCAAAGGACGGGAAACGAGTCTGGTCCGACACCACAGCAGTCAGGAAGGCACGCTGGAGCACCGCCCACTTCATCGAACACTACGACAAGGTCTGGATCTTCAATGAAGAGGGCGAGTTGATCCTCGCCAAGCTGTCTCCGAAGGGCTTCGAAGTCCTGAGCCGCTCGTTCCTGATCGAGCCAACCCGAGATCAGCTGAACCGAAGGGGCGGAGTCACCTGGTCACACCCTGCATTCGCGAATGGTCACGTTTTCATACGGAACGATCGCAGGCTGATCGCGGTGGATTTGCGGAAGAAGAAGTAAGGAAGGAGTATCCCGCCGTCGCTGAAGCCACGGTGCGGGCAGCGAGGGTTGGGTGTGGGAAACCGGCACTTTCGACGCACACCGATTTCACGCCGAATCCTTCCTTCCGTTCTTGTTCCGTATGCAATCGACGGATCGCCATCGCGTTTGCGTTAACGCTCTACGCAATGAAGTCCGACGTCACGAACTCCATACCCATGGCTTTCTTGATGCAGTCCAATCAGGAAAGAATGTCCTTGGGAACGGCAAACCTGCTGCTTGAGCTCGTTTTATACCTCTCTTGCTGGCTCTTGTCTTCGGTCGTAAGTTTCCCGGCGATGCCAACA
This sequence comes from Candidatus Latescibacterota bacterium, assembly GCA_003526745.1. Taxonomy (GTDB): domain Bacteria; phylum Latescibacterota; class UBA2968; order UBA2968; family UBA2968; genus UBA2968. The sequence goes on along the minus strand of DPVD01000302.1, from coordinate 46,073 downwards.
CGATACCTGCTCACCTGGACACTGTGCTTACTCGTCTTGTCCCCAAACGCGATACCCGCTGAACCAGACCCCAAAGTCCTCGTCATGGCCCACCGAGGCGGTCTCGGTCTTTGGCCAGAGAACACGCTCTATGGTTATCGCCAGGCTTTGAACGAAGGCTCCGATGTAATCGAAATCGACGTCTGGAGGACGAGCGACGGGT
>DPVD01000302.1:14923-45565 GCA_003526745.1 Candidatus Latescibacterota bacterium | reverse complement strand
CGGGGTCGTCGTCGTAAATCACGACAGCACTGTCGATCGAACGACGGGCGGTACCGGTCCTGTCGCTTCGTTCACGCTCGAGGACCTACAAAAGCTGGACGCCGGATACCGGTGGTCGATCGACGGAACTTACCCGTATCGCGGCCAAGGCCATAGAATACCGACACTCGACGAAGTCCTGACCGAGTTCCCGGACACGCGATTAAACATCGACCTGAAAGAAAACTCAGACGAACTGATGGAACGGGTGTGCAACCTGATCGAGAAACACGGCGCGACCGACCGTCTGATGATCGCATCTTTCCACCAAGACCTACTGTGCCGCTTCAGGGAGCGATGCCCCGATATAGCCACATCCGCCGGATCGAGAGAGATCATGCGATTCGTGATCCTCAGCAGGCTCAGACTCAGCTTCCTGCATGATCCGCCATTCGACGCCTTTCAGGTCCCGATCAAGGCAGGCCCTCTCCGCATCGTCACCCGGTCCTTCGTCGAAACCGCACACCGACTCGGTGTGGAGGTGCATGCCTGGACCGTAAACACAGAGGCCGAAATGCGTCACCTAATCAGTCTCGGTGTGGACGGCATCATCACGGATTACCCTGACAAGCTCAACGCTATCCTGGCAGCTTCCGTTCGAGACTGACGTGTTACTTACACCCGATCAGATCAGATCTTTCCTAGACAATGGCTACCTGTCGATCGGCAAGCTCTTGGACGACGACCTGATAGGTGCGCTTCAGGATGAGTATGATCGGCTCTTCACCGAGGCCAGGGAGGACGGACGCTACCGGAACCTCGCGATCGGGGACACCGATGATATCAAGGAGAAGCGCAGTGCGGATGGACAGATGCTCCAGATCACGCAGATGTGTGAACGAAGCATACTCTTCCGCCGTCTGGTCTACGATGAGAGAATCCTCGACATCGCCGAAAGCCTGATCGGCCCGAACCTTCAGCTATACCACGATCAGGCGCTCTACAAACCGGCGCACCAAGGCGAGGCTGTGTTCTGGCATCAGGACAATGGCTACTGGAAATGTGTACCAGCGAACCTCGTCAGCTGCTGGCTGACGCTCGACGACGTGGATCGCACGAATGGTGCGATGCACGTCGTCCCTGGCTCACATCGGGCACCCGTCAATCACGACAAATCGGAGTCTACGTCCGCTTTGCTGGATGTGGGGTCTCAAATCGACGAGAGCAAAGCCGAAGTCATCGACCTGCCTTCCGGTGGTGTAATGTTCCACCACTGCCAGACACTTCACTATACCCCACCCAACAGAACCGACCGTCAGCGTCGTGCCTTCGCCATTCATTTCATGACTCCTGGAACCGTCCGGACCAGGATCGACGCCGCAACGGGTGAAACACGCGCCGACCCGATGCCGGTCTCTTACTCGCGTCCACTGCTGCGCGCGCGCATTTAGTCCTGGGCACCGAGCGAAATCTACTCCAACTACTTCGGTTGGTTTAAGGCATCGCCATCAGTCGACACTACCGACTAGGTTTCAGCATGTCTCCCATACGATTGATACTTCTGCTCGCATCGCTTGCCTGTGCTGACAACCGACCACCATCCGAAATGGACACGCCCATCATCCCCAAAGGAGCTTTCACAACCGAACGCAGTGCTATGGTCGAGCATATTCGTGGACGGGGGGTCCGCGACTTGGGTGTCATACACGCGATGCTGACGGTCCCGAGACACGAATTCGTGCCGCTCCGCTTCAGACCCTTCAGCTATGAGATCCGGCCGCTTGGGATCGGCCTAGATCAGACCATCTCGTCGCCCTTTATCGTCGCGTACATGACGGAGGTCGCCGACATCACACCGGATGAGAAGGTCTTGGAGATCGGGACGGGATCAGGCTACCAAGCAGCCGTGCTCGCAGAGATGACCGACTCCGTGTATTCGATCGAGATTCTTCCCGAGTTGGCAGAACAGGCGCGACGGCGTCTTCCTAAGCTGGGCTACGAGACGGTCACAGTCCGAACGGGGAACGGATATCTGGGATGGCCCGAAGAGGCTCCCTTCGACGCCATCATCGTGACCGCCGCCCCCGACGAGGTTCCGCAGGCCCTAGTCGACCAGTTGGCCGTCCGCGGGCGCATGGTCATCCCGGTGGGCACGCACTACCAAGAGATGGTCGTCATCACCAAAACACCGGAAGGCATCGTTCGGAAGAGCACGCTCTCGGTCAGGTTCGTCCCGATGACCGGAAAACCGAAGTAAAAACAGGGGAGCAGAAGCGCAAAACCATTGCTCCCACAGCTCCCCGCCCCTCCGCTCCCCTGCTGCTAAACACCATCATTCAGGTTTGCCCTATGAGGACTCTACTCAAATGGCTCAAGAGACTTGGCATCCTGCTCCTAGTAGCGATCGCGTGTCTCTACGGCTACCTCTATTACATCCTCGCCACATCCAGCGTGACTACACATGGTTCGGTCGATCTCGATACGGGCAACATCTCGACGCCGTCTGACAGGACCCGGACCTGGTCATCTCGTTCTGCCCTCACGGATTCGATCCTGAACCGGTGGGCAAACCGCGAGGTCAAGGACTGGGCAAAAGACGGCAAAGTCACAGTTCCTCGGATCCTGACAGCCAAGCTTGCGCTCGAACAGGATGTCGAGTTCGTCAATAGTTATATCCAGGAGAGACAGCCTCGTGGGACAGTCGGATCAACAGGTCCCTGGCACAAGACCGGCGACTACGACTTTACCCTCGCCTGCCTCACTCTTCTGCTTCATAGCTTCGGCGATGACCCTGATCTGCTGTATCCCAAGACGGTCGACCACATCGTCGACGTCCTGATGACCGAGCAAGGCGGCGATCCGATCATTTGGACACCCAGAGTCCTCGGATTTCCCTTGAGAGACACCGAAAACCACATCCTCATGACCGAAGGGTCCCGCTACCTGACGAACCGATGGAAGGCGCTGCACGGGAACACGGACCCGCGGTATGACAACGTCGCCAATGGTTTGGAGGCGTATTTGCTTGAGTATCTCGACGAGATCAGACGCGCCGGCTACCACGAATACAATTCGCGACCCTACCAGGGTTATACACTTACAGCGCTGATGAATATCGAGGCCTTCTCGTCAGACACGGTTCGTGCGGCTGCTAGGCATATACTCGACCGAACGAACTGGCACTACGCCCTGTCCAGCATGACATTCCGGCGTTTCCCACCCTTCCGCAGACAGGCGCGACAAGCCAAGAACATCTTCCTCGACAGCGACTACCAGACGGCCATGGTCAAAGCGTGGATGAGTCTCGGCGGTATGGATGACCTCTATATCCGCACGGGCGACCACCAAGCGCTCTGGGTCTGCATACTCGACTACCGCCCCCCCGACACGGTCGCCGCTTGGTTTCTCCGAAAACCTGAAGATTACTTCATCCAGATGGGACACGGCGAGGATGGCTCGCCCGAAATCTACTCCGGAGGACCGGGCTACCTGATCACGTCAGGAGGGGTCGCGAACGACCGCTTTGATCAAGCCGTCGCGCGGCCGACGACTCTGATCCTGGATGACGACGCAAAGGATCTCGAAGACTGTCTGCACGTCGCAGGACCGGGTGACCAGTTCAGAGCGTGGAACAACACCGGAGTCCACAGACAGTTTGCCGTAGCAGCAGGTCCAGTCAGCATACCCGAAGGATGGGCACCGGCAGAAACTAAAGGTGACTGGTCGGTATACGTCCGAGAGGACATTCGTGTTGTAGTCTACACGTCGCACTCGCTGGGACTCTTCACCGTCTTCACTGACGGTCAGCCAAAACACCTTCTCGACATGATCGCAGCCGGCAACCCCGATCCAAGCTACCTCGACAGCAATTTCTCGTTCCCGGAAGGAAGAGTCCTGACCTACGACATCAACGCAGAGAAGGATCTCTGGGTAATCACCTCTGTCGACCAGACCCCCGTCTATCGAGATCACGGAACCTGGCCCCTGATATCAGGCGACGTCCCCAACTGGAACCATTTTGAATAGTTTTCACCTGGTCCCGACGAGCAGATTTTCCTCCGTGTTTTCCGCGGCTAAAACTCCGCTGTCCCCCAGAAGATCGAAATCCCCAGTGCTCGCCACTTCTCCCTTTCCTCTCTCGGAATCGCAACAGCCAGGCATCGCTTGATCCCGACCGGATCGAGCTGTTCGGCTACGTTCTTGAAGCAGTCTTCAAAGGTTCTGAGCGAGAAGTTGGTGTGGCGCTCGAGGCTGAAGGCCATGTCGTTCGGTCCGAATGCGACATAGTCGATTCCCGGACGATCGGCAAGCCGCTTCGCGTTCGCGACCGCCTCAACTGACTCGAACTGCAGGACCAGGACCGCTCGCTCGTTCCACCACGCGGCATATTCCAGCCGATCCGGGCTGTCGTCTAACTCCCCCAAACCGGTCCGATTCGGGCCACCCCAGCTCCTTCGTCCGAGGTTCCCATAGTAAAAGTACTCGAGCGCCTCGATCACCGTCGCCTCTTCCATCACCTCCGGCACCATGATCGATGACAGCCCGAAGTCACAGAATCGTCCTGCCAGATAAACCTGACGTGTATGAGGAAGACGCATCTGAACCGGCATCCCGAACGACTCTGCGTGCGCGCAGAACGTCACGATCGCTTCTTCCGAGATCGGACGGTGCTGGCCATCGAAGTAGACCGCGTCATAATCGTCCTTCCCTAGCGCAACCTCCATCTGACTCCGCGTGATATCGATCGAACAATTCATCAGGACAATTTCGTCTTTCGTTCGAACGGCTTCCTTAAAGTTCTTGAGCATCTCAAAACCTCGATCCGGGTGTGAGTGACCGACATCGCCGACAAAACCAGGATGGTCACGCTCCAATCTCGGTAATGCCCTCCTCCCCTTCTTATTCTTCGCAACTTCGTGTTGATGGTTTCTGCGTTTAATCCACGTCAGGACCAACGCGGATCGAGTGTGTCTTGACCAGACAGACGACGGACTCACCTTTTCGCAGACGCAGCTCCCGAACCGCCTCCGCTGTGACCTCGACGGCCAACCGCTTGCCTACGTCGACGGTCACGAGCTTCCGCCCATCCACATCTGAGATATCTGCTACAGTTCCTTCGATCGCGTTTCGAACGCTGATTCCATCCGGCCGTGCCCTGCACAGAATGATGTCATTCGCCCGAAAACCGATGAAGATACGTTGACCAGGTTTGCGATCGCACCCAGGCACGACCCAGTTTGTCTTCCCATACCGGACGCTTGTCACGCCTGCATTGTCATCGTTCTCGAAGACCTGGACGGGAAGGACGTTCTCGAACCCGTGTGCCTCCAGCAACGGGAATACTTCCGGACGATGGGCGATATCGAAGAAATCGCCACTGGCCACCACCTGTCCCTCTCGTAAAATGATGACCTGGCCTGTCAGTTGCAGAATCTCGGCGACTGAGTGGCTAACATACAGGATCGGGAGCTCGAGGTCCGACCGGATATGCCTCAGGTAAGGAATGATCCGGTTCTTGAGGCCCTGATCCAGCGACGCCAAGGGCTCGTCCATCAAGAGCAGACGAGGGGATGTTAGAATCGCTCGTCCCATGGCAACGCGTTGACTCTCGCCGCCTGACAGCGACTCAGGACGCCGCTCCATCAGGGAACCGAGTTCGAGAAGGTCAGCCACTTGGTCAACTTGGAAACGGCGCTGGGCTGACAGCAGAAGGTCGTGTCCGTATCGCAGGTTCTCCGCTACCGTAAAGTGAGGGAAAAGCAGATTATCCTGGAAGACATACCCGATTCGCCGATGGTCTGGTGGTCTGTCAATACTCTTATCCGACGAAAACAGCACGTCATCGTCGTGCACGATCTCCCCACGGTCCGGTCTCAGCAGACCGGCCACAAGGTTGAGGAGAGACGTCTTGCCGGATCCGGAAGGTCCAAACACCGCCGTGACCATGTGTGGGCAGTCCACGTCGACGTCCAGCGTGAAATCGGAGAGAGCCCGCGTCACTCGGATCGACAGCATCAATCTCTCCTAAGACGTCGCGAAACAGTTTCGCATGCCATCATTGCAGCAAGTGACAGCAGAACCGACAGGATCACGAGACGTAGAGCAGGTGCTTCCCCGCCGGGCTGATTCAAGTAAGTGAAGATGGCCGAGGGAATCGTTCTGGTTTCGCCCTGAATATTCGACACGAACGTGATTGTCGCTCCGAACTCTCCCAGGCTGCGAGCAAATGACAGCAACGCACCGGCCAGCAGACCCGGAGACGCGAGTCGAAGCGTGACGGTCAAGAATGCACGGACACGGCCGGCCCCGAGTGTTCTAGCTACACGCTCAAGGCGAGGATCAACCGCTTCGATAGCCAGCCTGATCGCACGGAGCATCAGCGGGAAACCGACAACGGCTGACGCGAGAACGGCACCCTTCCAGTCAAAGGCGAGCTGGATGCCAAAAACCTCGTCGAGCGTCTCGCCTAGGAAACCACGACGGCCAAACACGACTAGCAGGATGTAGCCGGTCACGACCGGTGGCAAAACGAGAGGCAGATGACATAGCCCGTCCAAGAGCGTCTTGCCCTTAAACTCAACTCGCGCAAGCAGCCAACCGAGCACAACCGCCAAAGGCAGACTGATCACGACACAGAGGCCAGCCACTCGCAGCGATAGCCAAAGGACTTCCCATTCCTCTGCAGACAGCACCCTACTCCTCCTCGCTACCGGGCTGTGATCGACGAAACCCGTGTTTCGCGAAGACTTCCCCTGCCCAGTTCGATCTCAATGCTGAAAGAACTCTGGTGACATTAGGCGTCTCCCTCCCACGCACAACTGCCATCGGATAAACTACCGGATCGTGCAGACTCTCTGGAAAGGTTCCAAGAACGACCACGCGATCGCTCATAGCCGCATCCGTTACATAGACGATTCCTGCAGAGCACTCCCCTCTCTCAACAAAGGAGAGAGCACCCCTGACATCGACTGCGGGGACGAGCCTGCGTGACAACCGTTCCCACCACCCCAAGGCCTCAAGAGCCTGCCTCGCATACAGCCCCGCCGGAACGTGGTTCGGATCGGCAATGGCGAGCCGGCCTCGGAACGCGTTCGGCAGATCGAAATCTCTCTCTGCCCGAAACAGGAATCCGCTCCCTTTGAGGGCCACGAGCGCGACCGCATTACCGATCAGATCGCTCCGTGTTTCCGCTTCAATCAGATCACGAGCCTGCAGATAGTCCATCCAGTCCGCGTTGGCAGACAGAAACAGGTCCGCCGGCGCACCGTGTTCGATCTGTTTGGCCAGTGTGGAGGATCCACCGACGGAAAGTCGTAAAGTCACGTCGGACAGTTCTTCGTCCAGAGATTCCAGAACATTGACGAGACTAGCCGCCGCATAGACCGTAACCGCGCCGTCGGACCGCAACGATGCACTTGATCCGAGGATCAGCGCAGCAACCGCGAGACCCACAATGTTTGTGTAATGCGAAGCCATCAGACAGTATCCACCCCGTGAGGCCCGACTGCCTCTGTAATCGCCTCAAGCGTCTCTTCGTATCTCGTCAGGAGCTTCTCCCCATCAGGAGTCAGAACAGCGCCTCCGCCTCGCACTCCACCGGCCTGCCTGGCCACAACGGGCACTCTTACGCCCTCCTCTATCTCACGGACATACTCCCAGGCACGACGATAGGACATCTGCAGAGATCTTGCAGCCTGGCGGATCGATCCCAGTTTTCGGATCTCTGACAGCAGCGCGGCTTTCCCGTGACACAGCGCGACTTCGCCTCGGATCTCGAGCCACACCTTCGCACGTATCTGAACCTTCATCTCAGTTCTCCGATCATCGTTATTCCCAGATCTACATAACGCAATATGTAAATCAAAAACGGCACGAGTCAATCCTGAGGAATTCATCGCTTTGCAGATTCTGGCATCAAGTCCATGCTGTATGGGTCCCGAGGCAAACTGACTCGGGAAATTCATATGGGCGCACACTACGTCGCAATCACACGCGAGCAGGCGGACCGACTCGCGAGCCAAACCAATGGATGACTGAAATCGCTTGCAAAACGGTCCGACCGGCCCGAAGATGCAGATCATTCATTCGATCTGAACTTGACTCAAGCGAGGAGCCGGCCTAGTCGATCGATGCTGAAGATAATCAGAAGGTCCTCCTCGCAGACCCCGACACCCTACCCTAACAGGACCCTCTCTCCCCGTGTCATCTGCGCACAACCACTATGATGTCCTGATCATCGGTGCCGGTATCTCGGGCATCGGATCGGCCTACTACCTCCAGAACAATTGTTCAGGGAAGTCGTTCGTGATCCTTGAGGGTAAGGAGGACTTTGGCGGGACGTGGCGTACACACACCTACCCGGGCATCCGCTCTGACAGCGACCTTCATACGTTTGGCTACAGCTTCAAGCCCTGGACGAGCGCACCGATTGCGACGGCCGATGAGATCCTGAAGTATGTGGGAGAGGTTATCGATGAGAACGACATCGGCCCACACATCCGCTATGGGCACTGGATCAAGGAGACCAGATGGTCGAGCGAGCATCAAACGTGGACCGTCGAAGGCATCCAAAAGGACATAGGTGATCCGTTCATTTACACCTGCAATTTCCTATGGATGTGCCAGGGCTACTACCGTCACTCGGAGGGATACACGCCCAAGTGGGAGGGGATGGAGACGTATCGGGGTCAGATCGTGCACCCGCAGACTTGGCCCGAAGACCTGAAATACCGGAACAAGAACGTCTTGGTCATCGGCTCCGGAACCACGACAGCCACCCTCGTCCCTGCGATCGCCGAAGACTGCGCGCACGTCACCGTGCTTCAGCGATCGCCGACCTTCTACAGCCCGGGACGCAATGCAATACCTCTCGCCGAAGAGCTTCGAAGGCTCGAAGTCGACGAAGCCTGGATACACGAAATCGTCCGAAGACAGATCATCGTCAACCAGCGCGAATTTACGAAACGTGCAAGGGAGCAACCGGAGGAAGTCCGGCAGGATCTACTCAAAGGTGTGAAGGAACACCTGCCTGAGGGCTACGACGTCGACACGCATTTCACGCCCTCATACCGTCCGTGGCGGCAGCGACTCGCCTTTGTCCCGAACGGCGACTTCTTCGAGAGCATCAAAGCCGGACACGCTAGTATGGTGACGGATCACATCGACCGGTTTACCGAGTGTGGTGTTCTCCTCGAATCCGGGCGGAAACTTGATGCTGACATCATCGTCACCGCGACGGGCTTTAACCTGTGCGTGATGGGCGACATCGGTTTCTCGATCGACGACGAGCCCGTCGACTTCGCTAAGACGATCACATATCGCGGAACCATGTTCACAGGTGTACCGAACATGGCGTGGGTATTCGGATACTTCCGAGCCAGCTGGACGCTTCGTGTGGATCTGATAGGGGACTTGGTTTGCAGGCTCCTGAACCACATGGACGCGAAGGGCTTCAGGTCTGTCTGCCCCCAACTTCGGCCCGAAGAAGCAGATATGCCGATCCTGCCCTGGATCGACTCGGAGGATTTCAACCCCAACTACCTGATGCGCGCGATCGACCAGCTCCCGAAGCGCGGTGACAAACCCGAATGGCAACACACGCAGGACTACTGGATAGAGAAGAATGCGTTCCCCGAGATAGACCTCGATGACCCTGCATTCCGCTATCGCTGACTCTTCCCTGGACGTCCTTACATCAAGGTTGTCGAACGTCATCGTGAATTCGCTTCTCGCGCCCCCAACGCTCTCCGTACTATACTGTTCGCCCAGAAATTCAACGATCCTTTTTACGAAAAAAAGACCCGTTCCCGTGCCGGAATACTATTTGATCCCGCTCCATCACCACCTGTAAGCTGATCGCTCGGGATACCGACGCCCTTATCTTTGAAAGACAGCGCCTAGAACCGTCCTTCCTCCCGAAACTCCCGACGCCTTCGCGGCGATCACGGGTACTGTGCCCCGTAGTCTGGGCGTTTACTTCCTCGATTTCACATTCCCTACCTCTTCTTGATGTATATCTGCTCGTGCCAGACCGGTCGACTCCATCCGCGATGCTCGTCCAGTGGACTCAGATCCGACGGCACATTCCCCAGCCGCGTGTTAGCCCCCCAGACGTGCCAAGGTGCACCAGCAATCAGCACAGGTACGTGCTCTGTATGCAGATCCCTGACACGCTCCATGTGGTGTCTGATCTCGGCAGGATCGATCGTCGTTACGACGGAGTTAACGTGACGGGTCACCTCATGGAACCACTCTGGCCCGTCAGTGGTCGCGTTCCGATGCCAGAACGGAAGGGTCGACCCGACAATCGACCAGTCGTCGATGTGAACGAGCGGATCGCCCGGGCCCTCGTGCACCCAGTAGTGGATGTCAAACTCCCCGTTCAATCGCCGGGGCCAGAGGATATCCCGCAAGGCAATGTTCAGGTTCATCTTCACGCCGATCTCTTTCCACTGCTCAGCTACAAGCTCGGCCACATCCGTCCCAACTGACGCCGTCACATCGATGTTGAACGAGAAAGGCGTCCCGTCCGGGTATTCGCGGATACCGTCCCCATCGGAATCCCTGTAACCAGCTTGCTCGAGCAACCGTCTCGACAATGCCGGATCGTGACGCGTATACCGCTGCGCGGTCTCGTGGTCGTAGTAAGGACTCAACGGTCCAAAGGAGTAGCCCATATCGTTCATTAACCCGAAAAACATCACCTCGTTGATCTCTTCGCGGTTCATCCCGTGTGACAACGCCATCCGAATCCGCCGATCTCGAAAGGCCTCGCGAACGTTCGGGTTCGGAGAATCCCAGTTCAGGTAGAACGCAGGCCCGGAGGTTGGGCCGGACAAGGACAACCTGAAACGGCCCTTCCGCTCTTCGGATTTCAGGATCGGGTACATGTCGATTCTCGAGTATCGCCCGAAGAGATCGATCTCGCCATTCACGAACTTGAGCAGGATTACCTGCGTATCCTGAATCACCGTGAACTCGATTTCGTCCGCGTAGGGAAGCTGCTGTCCGGCCGAGTCGACCTGCCAGAAGTACGGGTTCCGACCGAACAGTATGCGCTGACCGCGATCCCACTGCACGGGCATCCACGGGCCCAACGTCGGTATCTTCGGATTGTATAGCAGCTGAGCTGACGTTGTGCTGTCCCGGAAGGTTTCGTAGGACGAGGCAGGGTTGTATTTCGGGTGGAGAGTTCTGAGGGCGTGCTTGGGCTGGGCGACCCATCCTCCTGCAAAGGCATTCAGGATACGTCCCATTGGCCGATGAGAGCTGATCTTGAGCGTGTGGTCGTCCACCTTCTCCATGCGAACGGGTTGGTCATCGATGAACCAGATCCTTTGCGGCAGAGCGGATGCGCGCGCATCGTCGTTCAGGTGCATGTCGTAGTACCAGAACAGGATGTCGTCAACCGTGAGAGGCACGCCGTCAGACCACTTGACCCCTCGACGGATCCAGAAAATCGCAGTCCGCCCACCATCCTCGAACGTGTAGTCTTCAGCCAGCATCAGTTGAATACTTTTCGGAAGAGGTCGTTCGTATCCCAGCAGGCTCGGAACGAGTGTCTTCGATACACCCGGTGTCTGGGCGATATCCCCGGTCAGCGCGCGACGGATTTTCCCACCGAACTGCCCTATCTCGTCGACCGGCACCACGACGAGCGGTTTTTCGGGGAGCCTATCGGCAACAGGAGGAAGCATTCCTTGAACGACCTGACCCGCCAAAGCAGGCGACTCTGAGAAACTACGGGATGTGAGGATTCCGGGATCGAGCGTTGCGGGTGCGGAGGACTTATTCGACGAGGACCTCTCGGTCTGGGGAGCCGAATCTGAGAGGGACGTTCTGGTATCAGCGGGCAGACATCCGGTACACAGTATTAGAGCCAGAAGACACAGTCCGTATCGGCAGACCTGCAGCGTTGCGCCTCTGTTTGTGACCAAGTTTGCGTTCAGCCCCACATCTCCGACAGACAATGGAGATTGATTGATGAGCAATGGCCATTGCCTTCTGATTTGTCTCAGATCAATTGATCTAATCAGTGTGTCTGGGGGCATTCCATACTTTCCTGGACGAGCCGCGATAAATGCCCGAACCTAGAGTTCGACCGGAACAGAGGATGTGGGCAGGGGTATCAGGAAGACCACACGGAAAGGACGTCACATGCTACCGACAGTCGATTTTTGCGGTCTTTGTGTCAACCGATTGATCATCGGGGCCAATCCCTTCGGCGGATACAGCCACCAGAGCAAGACGCGCGATGCCGAGATGATCGCCTACCACACGGTCGAGCGCATCCACGAAACGTGGGAGCGTGCAGAAGCGGCAGGCATCAACACCATGATCACGAACAACGAAACGCCGCGCGTGATGCAGGCTGTCTCAGAGTACGTGTCGACCGGCGGACCCCTCCAGTGGATCGCGCAGGTCAACAACCGCACGAAAACCGATATGAAAGCCTCGATCGACGAGGTCGTCGAGATCGGATGCAAGGCGCTTTACTTCCACGGAGGTAGAGTCGACAAACTCTATGCTGATCAGAGTGAAGAGACCCTGCGAGGTTGGATCGACCACGCGAAGTCTTGTGGTGTAATCGCTGGTGTGGCCGCGCACGCCCCGAAAGCCCATCTCTGGGTGAACAGCTTAGACGTAGTCGACTTCCACGCCGTTCCGTTCTTCAACTGCGGCAGTCTGCACGAGGGCGCCGGACTCAAATTCAAGCTTCGCGACATTCCTGCGGCGACCGAGTGCATCCGCTCGATCTCAAAGCCGTGTATCGGATACAAAATCATGGGTGCCGGTCGGATCGATCCACGGATGGCTTTCGAGCACGCCTTCGACCAGATCAAACCTAGTGACGTCGTCAACATCGGTATGCACCGAGGCGACAAGGACGATATGGTCGAAGAGAACGTCACCCTCGTCGAAGAAATCCTGATGCGTGACCCGTAAGATCGACTCGCCGAACCGATCGAATCCGCCTGCATAAGCGGCTGAGGGGACTCCTTGTTATCGGGGTGGCTCAGACACCAAGTGTTCGTATTGTGACCCGGCGGCGGAACCCTACCTACAAGCCGCTGTGATCTGTATCGTATTCCCACCCAAACAGCGTGTCGTAGAAGGCTTTCGCGTCGTCCAGATCGATCGCGGGAATCTCTATGTAGTCGCCCAACACGAATGGCATGGGAATACTCTCTTGTATTGAAATCCTAGCTACTTCGCCTTCGTCGGCTCCATGAAATCTGCGAATGCCTTCATGACCTCCTGCTGGATCTTCGGCATCACATCCTGCATATACGGTCCGAACTTCTGCATGGCAGACTTGCCTACTGGTGATCCATAGAAGTCTGCAAGCGCTTTCAGTTCATCTGCCGTGAAGTGCTTGACCATCGCATCCAGCATCGACTTGCGCAGCACCCTTAGGTCGACTCCCTTAGTCATCACCGCCACAAAATCCTTGGCCTTCTCCGGAGGCATGTTCTTCGACATGTTGACCGCCATGTCGTTAACCATCTCGGACGGAGGCGTCGCCGTCAGATATCTCTCTGCCTGCTCGAGTCGATTCGCTTCCGTATTCTCGATCGCTGAAATCGGGGCAGCTAACAGGGCGACAGCGCAAACGACCATTATCCTCATCTCGTTTCCTCTGCTGATATCTATTCAGGTAATGCGGCGGGAACCAGAGTGTTGACCTGATGCCTGAAGTCAGGTATTCACCAGGTCATCACCTGTTTTCAGGCCATCGTGATCATTTTCTTCAGTGGGTCGATCCAGACCCGAATTCGATCGGTATTCGACATTCAGCCAACGGCCGTGTGGTCTTTTCGATGGTCATGTAAACAATTATACTGCCCAATAGGTGCGGCTCTAACCTCGACCATGCATCTGAACTCTGAACTCGCGTGGATCAACCAAATATCCCAGTCACGCTCGACGGCTAGCTCCAAACCAATGCTCGCCGCCTGCCCCATCATCGAGCAGGTTGTTGTAACACGAGCGGAAGAAAGCACGAGCTGTTCTGTTGACATACAGCGCCCTGCTGTAAGTAGGTTTTGACCATCTTTCGCAAGAAGACACTGGTACGGAATCTGATACTGCGGCAAATACAACTCTTCCTTCGAAAGGATATAGGTTCGCTTGTCATCATCCGCCTTGCGCCCGTCCAGTTAGAGTAACTGTCGAGCCTCCGGACACCAGAGCCGCCTCGTAGACCTTCATCACCTGCAACGCAAACTCGAGCGACCCGATCTTCGCCGGCTTCCTCTCGAGCACGCAGTCACAGAAATACCGCATTTCGTCGTAGAACCCCTGGGTAAAAAGTGCTTTGTTCTCAAGCGTACCAAGCGTGTCCCAAGGTTCCCACACCACCGAACCCGTGTCGGTACCTTCAGGGAGGTAGCTCGTTGTTTCCGAGTAATTGAACGGGATCCCACGGTGTATCGTCACACGCAAATTGCTGTCGATCGTGATCTGGCTGCTTCCCCAGAAGGCGTATCGCTCCGCGACACGTTTGCCAGGAGCCGAAATGAGGTTGAACGAGCCGATCGTACCGTTTTCGAACGCGAGCACGCAGGTCCCGCCACCCGAAACGCTCCGATGCATTGTCACAGATGCAACAACTCCACCAACTGCGAGCATACACGATAGAGGATGACACCCGTTTTTCAGCCAGTTCGGTGCCTGACGTTCGCGGATGACAGCTTCGCCATCCTCCGGAATCGTCATGTGATACTCTGCGGACATCCCCGTCAGCGGACCCCATTCCTCAGATTCGAGTAACTCTATAACCTTCCGTGTTGCCGGCATGAATGCCTTCTTGAAACCGACTACGACCTGACGGTCACCGCGATGTGCGATCATTGTTTCCACTTCCGAGGCGAGAACAGCCGGTGGCTTCTCCGTCCATACGTGCATACCGGCATCAAGCGCTTCGCAAACAAGATCCGGATGGGCCTCAGGTGAAACGACAGTGAACACAGCATCCAACTCTTCGTTGCGATACATGTCGGCCGTACTCGTATAACAGGCCGAAACCCCGTACTCCTCTCCCGTCCGCCTAGCCAGATCTATGTCCAGATCACAGAAAGCCTTCAGTTTAACAGGCAGATAGTGCATGGCCGGAAGCACGTTCCGGTAGGAATGCGACCCCAGCCCGATGACACCCACATTCAGCCTTTTCTCGAAGTCGCGTTGATAGCTCACGGACAGCCTTCCCAAATTCGCTTCATATAAATGAGATCACGCTCGGTCACATTCTCGTAGTCGTAGTCAGCCTTTCGCTCACCGTGGGACCCGTTCAGGCAGATCACCGGACTCACACCGTCCTCGATCACTCTTCTCGTAATTTGCTCCACGGGCCACGACGCATCCTCAAGACTCGACCGCCATTTCAAAGATCCGCCCGTTGACTCGGCCATGCCACCCTTCACGTGGTAATACGAGATCCACGGCTTCAGGTCCTCATACACGGCTAGGGTCGGAAAGATGCCCATCTGCCACAGGTTCTGCACATCCCAGGTCAGGCTGACCTTTTCGCCACAATCGAGCCTGTCAAAGAATCCCCTGATCTCGCCGGTATTCGCGAATAGACAATCGTGACACTCGTTCTCGATCGTTACACGGAACCCGGCATCGCTGATCTTCTCGATTGCCTCGCGATACAAGCCCAGCAGCCAGCCCAGCTCTTTTTCAAGATAGCTGACGCTGTCTACGATCTCTGAGCGTCTTCGAGTCTTTGCGGCGAGGAGACGCACAAAGTGGGGCTGAAGAATGTTCGCATTTTCGATTGCACGATCGACGAGGTCTAGGTGATTCACCACAAATGCGTCCTCACCCACCTCGACGAACTCGTCGAAAAGTGTCGTCGACATACAGTAAACTGATAGGCCCCGTGACTCGATCATATCCTTCGCTTGAGTCGCCTGCTCCGAGGACAACGAGACCACATCCTCACCCAGAATGCCTCCCTTGAGGTCGAGGTGTTTCAATCCCCAGTCCGCGTGCCGGTCGAGCGCCGTCTCGAAGTCCCTGTGGGCCATCGAGTTCAGCATGGTAAATGAGACGTTTGGCATAGTGTTGTCAGAAGTGGCACCTAGGGCACTCTAATCTTCTTCGCCAGACCATACGACTGCGCCCAAGGGATTACTAAGCTTCAGCCAGGCGAGCACCCTAGCAATTTACTACGGCCGCGTTGGGACTGAAACCCTCTGCATCCTCTGCCATTCCTGCCTTTCCTCAAGCATGTGAAATCTTCGGTGGGAACCACGACTGATTTTGCACCACACGATCCATGGCATCCATCTGCAGTGCCTTCCGTGTCTGCACATCCCGGTCCCAAAGATTGACGAACTCGTTTGGGTCCTCCTCCAGGTCATACAGCTCACCGTAGGCCTCTCCGATGTAGCAGGTGATGCGATGCCGGTCAGTCACCATCGTTCGCAGACGCAGGCCGGGTTCCCATCCACCGGATCCTGAGGGCAAATCTAGGTCGTGTTCGATCAGAGTTTCCGAAAACCCCCGATCCGTTTCACCCCTCAGTTGGCTCGTCAGTGACCGGGCCTGGGTGCCATCGGGTATTGATGCACCGGCCAGTTCGAGGATGGTGGGATTCAAGTCCATCAGACCAACAGAACCGTCGATCACGCGACCGCCGGGAAGCAGACCGGGAGCATAAACGATCAATGGGACATTAATCAGGGCCTGATAGTGGAAGGCCCCCTTAAGTATCAGATCGTGATCACCGAGCAGTTCGCCGTGATCGGACAGGAAGAACACGATCGTGTTTTCGAGCAGACCGCGAGCCTCCAACGTCGCAAGGATGCGCGCCACGGCATCGTCGATGAGAGCGACCATACCGAAGTAAGCCGCGCGGATGATCTCGACACGGCCGTCTCTCAGGTAGGGATCGCTCCCGAGTAGAAACCCGTCCGTATCCTTACCTCTGTAGTAACCGGCTTGGAAGGCCCGGAAGTGCGGCGGTTTGTCATCCAATTCGCCTTCTCGCATCACGGGCGCAGACATACCCTCAGGTCTAAATCGATTCCAGTATTCGCCGGGCGGATTGAATGGATGGTGGGGGTCGCCGAACCCGCACCAGGCGAAAAACGGACCGTCCACCTGCTCGAGATAGGCTATCGTCTGATCGGCAACCCAGTTAGTCGCATAGTACTCGGTCGGCACAGCGGTCTTGTAGGTAGGGATTTTGTGTGCGTCCCTGATAAGTTCATCGGGAGCTTCCAGCGCATTCCTGGGACCACGAAGCTTTAGTATCTCAGGATGAGTTTCGGCCATCCCTCGCTCGTGCAGGCCTGGCAAAATTTCGCTGTGACCCAACCCTAACCGAATCGTGTCAAACCCCAGGTAGGGCTGTGTCAGATCCACGCCGGCATCGACCAATTCACGATGCTCAGGCCAGTACCCCCCTGCGTTCTCGCAACTTCCCGGATGGAAATGCATCTTGCCGAAGGCCGCGGTATCGTAGCCCGCCTTCTTCAGTTGTTCAGGCAACAAAGGAAGTTCTTGGTGTGCGATGCAACCGTTTGTTCTGACACCGTGCGTATTGGGGTAGCGCCCGGTCAGGATGGAAGCACGAGAGGGCATGCAAAGCGGGTTGTTGCAATAAGCGTCCTGGAACCGGCATCCGGCGGCGGCCATCCGGTCGATTGTCGGTGTCGCACCGAGCTCACAACCATAAGAGCCTATCGTGTCGACACGTTGCTGATCCGTGATAATGAAGAGAACGTTCGGCTGGCTCATTTAACGACCCGGCTCAGACCCTCACCTTGATCACGATCTTTTTCACTTGGGAGGGCCGATCTGTCTGCAGCTGAGGAACGTGCGCGTCGTGAGGAAACAGAACGACGAAATCTCCCGAGACGAGCTGCACGTCCGTTCCGTCATCCAACTGATACAGCGTCACGTCATTTTCTGCATTGTAGGCTGTGGTCACGTCCAGGTCTCCCGCGTCTCTGACCCGGATCACCTCTGATCCTCTTAGAACGTACTGGACATCAATATAAGTCACGTGACTTTCGTAAAGACGACCCTCTTCAGACTTCGTCTCATACAACTGATGCATCGCGTAGACGTCCTGCCCCTCGATCTCGACGGTCTCCTCCTCGAACATATCCGCACTGACTGTCTTCAGGTAGCTTAAGGCTCCCGAAAGGCGCCGAGAAACTGATGAATACAGATCGACGTTCGCTACTGAGTCTTTTATCATCACCACTCTCTTCCGTTCACACGTCCCGATGGTTTTCGCGACAGGGTTTTCCATTCATCCAGCGACACTATGATTCCCTAAACGACCGCAACCCAGGCCACCCAGCAGCAATTCCAGGCCGTGTTTTACAACCTCTTCAAGCTTAAGATGTTACTTGGGAGAGACGGTCGCCGCAATCTTCTTAGGGTGCCCTTAGGCATACTCTGTGTTTCCCCTGACTTCCAAGAATCTCCCGGCTAGATACATGGCCTAACCATTCAATATCCAGTCCACGTCGAACCGCGAGACACTCACATACTTCGTGTCATACTGATGTTCGAGTTTCTGGTTTTCGTATATGCAGCAGACCAGTTCATCGTGGCTCTGCGACATATCCGAATAGCTCGAAGGGCCTGGCTCGATCACACGGGAGGCCATCCAGGTCTTGCAATCGTCCATACTTCGCTTCACCGTCAGATTCTTCCGGTCGTGTGCCACACTATCGGGTGATGTGAAATCATGCTCCAGTGTATCGCAATTTGCGAACACGACACTGCCATCACCGAGCCTTAGGATGCTCGCCATGCATACAGGCTCTAGAAGTTCGCCATCTATTGCAGGATCAGACCAACCCGTGGCTCCGTCCGGGCTGACCGAAACGAAACGTCGATGCAACAGCGATTCCGTGCGGATGTTGAATAGCACTCGGCCATCAGTCAATTCAAGTGGCAGTGTTTCGCTAGGGTTGACCACATCGCCAACCCCGTCTCTACAGAGGATGTCTGCAAGATGCCAGGTCTTGCCTTGGTCGTCGCTATATGTCCCGGCAACGACTGAAGGACGGTGCCCCAGCTTTCCGGGGCCGAACTCTGTCCCGGTGCCATCGGACATCCAGATCGGGATGATGTAACGCCCGCTGCTGTGCTGGATTCCGTGACCGGGGCCGGTGGCGATCACCCGCCACGGATACTCGTCGCGCCAAGGGATAAACGTCTCGGTTATCTCCATCGGTTCCGACCAACTAGCACCGTCATCTGCGCTTCGCGTCGAAAATACGCGTGCGTAGTTGTGACAGAACAGGGCGTGTACGTGCCCGTCGTCTCGATCACTAATCATGGCGAAATTGCTGATCGGACCAGGGCCATACGTATCGCAGGCTGCGACCACCAGCATGTCCCCCCAGCTTTCTCCGCCATCATCGCTCCGACGCATCACCAGGTCGTTCCCGTCCCAGTCTCCGCCTCTTCCTCTGCGCGCCTCCGCCGTCCCGATCAGAACACCTGAATGCGTCGTCAGAATACCCGGCACACGGTAAGTCGAATAACCCTCAGTTCTGCCTTCAAAAAGATGCGTCGTATCAAACATCAATCCCTCTCGTCCCTCTAACGGCTAAACTGTCCCAGTCACGCGTCGTGTTTTGTCATTTGACACCGCCTAAAACCGATTCGCCTTTTCCAGCCCCTTCACATAATCCTCACCTTTGTTTTCCTCCAACCACATCTTCAACGGCACATCCGCATCCGTTGGCTGCCACCAGCCCTTTACATCCACTCCATCGCCCAAGAGTTGGCGTCGAATAGGATCGCATTTCGACAGAATCTCTTCCGATAGGTTATTGTAGTCCAGTCCACGTAGCCACCGGTAGCTGTACCCGAAGAAGAGAACGCGTCTCGTCACGCCCGACGTGTTATATCCGCGTCTGTGCCACATACGACGATCGAAGAGCACCGCATCCCCTGCCCTCACACAAACTGGCAGCACACCCTCGTCCTCCTGCGCACCTTCAGGCAGCGCGTCCAGCTTGTGACTCCCCGGTATGATCGTGAACGCGCCGTGTTCCGGCGTATCCACATCGCTCAGCCAATAGCTGATCTTCAGCGACAGCCTCGGTTGTGGTCGCTCCATCTCGGTCACCGGTCGTCCACCGTCCTGATGCCAGTGCCCCTTCCGGATCTCGCCGCCCTTCTGCTCGGGTGGATACAGGATCAGATGAGAAATATACAGCTGGATGTTCCACCCGAGAATCTCCCACAGGAGCGGGAATGTCTTAGGGTTGTCAAGCAGATCCAGAAAAGTATCATCTTCCACGACGGTCCTGAACTTGCTGACCATAGCGGGGTGCCGATTCTTATCTTCGATCAGCTCCTTCTGATCACGCTCCCTCTCTGCCACGCGGTCGACCGCCTCGTTCAGCCTACCCAGCAACTCGGGCTCCAGTGCGTCTTTGACGATCAGATAGCCCTGATCTTCGAAGAATGCGAGTTGGTCTTTTGTTGCGCAGTGTTGCAGCCAGGCTTGTTGATTCATCTGAGTCTCCCTTGGCTCTGTTGTTTTAGTACTTAGCGAGTTCAGAGTTCAATTGTAGCGTTTCCTGAAATCCTTCTAGGTCCTGAACTTTGACCCCGCTTCTCATCCTAATCCAACACCTTACCCTGTCTTGTCAGTTCCTCTACTCTGACCTCCGTGTGCTTGTTTCGCCGCGGGATCGTATACGGAATGGCGACAGGTATGGCTTCAATTCTCGTGATCTTCGCGTCAGGTCTCCTAGATATTGCCGCAAACAACATCTGCGACAAACACATCCGGAGAAAGCCACGGATCGAGAGCCGGGTCAGCCGGCGCGATCGCATTGCCGTAGAAACTGATCGAGAACCGCCTTGGGTCGTCAGGACGCCTTGCGACACCCATGTAGCTGTGATCGGGGTGCGGACCGGAGGGCAACACGCACTGCATGGCGGTCTTGCCTTCGTGAACTCTGAAGATGGCCGTGTGTGCAGAGTATCCACCTTCATCGAACTGTTTTGGACCATCCGGATGCCATCGGCCTCCGATATAGGTCTTGTCGTCAGCGGTCCATAGTGCGGGGCCCGTCAGCAGAATATCCGTCAGCCGTTCCATCTTCCAGCTTTCGAAGGGATAATGGCTGCGGCAGAGATAGGGATGCTTTGGTGATTTCTCGCATCGCATCAGCATCGTCGCGGAGCCATCCGGCAGGATCTCCAGGAAACACTCGTTCGGATGATCCTTATCCGACACATGCACCTCTCCTTTGCGCGTCCACCCCATCGCGTCATCACTCTCAAACCAGTGTACGCCAAAACCCGTTTCTCGATTTCGATCGTATCCCGCACAGTAGTTCCGGCCTTTGAAGAACACAGGCCGCCAAAGCACGTATCCGTCCGCGCCAGAGACAGGCTGAAAGGCTGACCAATGATCCCCATCCGTCGTAAACGATACACCTGAGCCGTCGCGTTCATCACCGTAGTGGATGATACTGGTCGCATACAGCCGCTCGCCGTCGGTGTGGAGCGCGGCATCTCGCGTGTCCGCATCACCACGGAGCACGGCAACCGTATCCCAAGTGACTCCTTCATCACGACTGCGCACGATGATCACGCGCCCGTCGGGCCCGTCGTGGTCGTCCGCCTGTCGATACCCCACATAGAGGTCCTCCTTGAACCAGCACGCGCCCGTAAACGCGTTATGACGATGGTCGTTCGTGACTCGGCGGATACTGTTGACCTTCATTTTCGCTCCTCGCTTGTGAGGGTCTGGTCTTCCCCCTACTGTTTGGCAATTCACTCGCCTTAGGCCGAAAAGGCAAACAAAAAGGCAAGTCCTGAAACGGACTTGCCTTCACTAATGCCTCTCGAACTTCGAGATCAGATGGGTTACTCTTGTCCCTTCAGCAGATGCCCCGTGTCCGCGGATCCGTTCCTGCAGAGAAGCGCTCACCGACAGCAGGACACGTTTGTAGATGCGCTGCGGGCAGTTCACGCCCCCAGCCTCGATCAATAAAACGACCACCCGCTCGGGAATCGCGGTATGGCTGGCGTCCGACAGGACTAACAGATACAGGCTCGGATCACCGGTCTTCCAAACACGTTCAGTCGTCTAGTAATCAGCCTGTTCGATGATGCCCAAAAGCACCTAAGCGGCGCCCAGATTTCAAAAAAGGTCCATCTTTTAGACATAAGTACACGGTCTTATTTGGTCAGGGTCATCACCGTCAAGAACGATATTTCGTTGTTATTCGACATGCCTGTCAAACTGCAAGTTATCTCAAGATGAGTTGTATTTAATTTATTTACAATAATTTACTATTTTCTAGATACTGATCTTCCATCGTTCCTTACCCAATACACGATATTTCGTTTATCGCGAGCACGTTTAGACAGCCTCTTCCAATCGACTCGTCCGTCCCTTGAGGCCCTCGTCTGACGTGCAAGATCCTTAATAATTGCCACAGATCAGCCAATTCTTCCTTTCTGTTGGCGAGATCAGGCTTCTGTGCGAGATTATCTTACACCAGATTCCATCGTCAGATGCTACCCGGCGACATTGCGCACAAAACCCGATCATCGCCAGAATCTTCGTGAATCGACCCCCAACCTTTTTCTTCGCCATCCTAAGCCTCTTAGTCTTTCTGACAATCTCCGACTACGGGATGACCAACCTCGAACCCCTTTATGTCGCACAGGGCTACGACCTCGCGGTCTGGTATGCACGCACGCTCGGATTGACCGAGACGCTGACTCAGCCGTCCGGAACTCTCTACGGAGCGATGCTGCATATCCTCGACAGACTGTCCCCACTGTCCTCGCCTACGACCTACCATACCGCAAACGCGATCGTCGGTCTGCTCGGAATCATCGCCGTATACCGAATCGGGAAGCTAATCAGAAGCGGCTCGACGGGACTGCTCGCTGCACTGCTCCTGACGCTGACGCCGGTTTACTATGGAGCCATATTCAACAACCCGGTAGACACCCCGTTCGCCGTCGCCTACATCTGGTCGCTCTACGGTATGGTCTGTCTGGTCCGTCGGGGGAATGCACTTCCAGTTCAGACGACACTCCCGACAAGCATCGTCATCGGCTTCGCGACCGCCCTTCAGCCCCACGGCATAAGCCTCCTGGGATACCTTGCTGTAGGGATAGTGTTGACTGTCCGGCAATCTCCGATTCCTGGGCCAGAGCGATCCCGATGGGCAATCCGCGCAGGAACGCTTCTATTCGTCTCCATCCTCACGGCTGTTGTGCTTCGTCCCTCATACCTTCTAGGTCATCCGGTCGCCGAGACGAACCCACCAGTCTTCACGATCTTCGGCGGAGAATACGTAAGCAGCTCAGAAGTCTCGCGATGGTATGCCCCGGCTCTGCTGAGTCTCGTACTCCCGGAGTCGATCTGGATCGGCCTGATCTGCGCTATCGTTAGTGCCTTGCTGGGTAATCGGTTCATTCGAAGCAACTCACCGTCCCTCGGTCTGATCGCAGCCGCAGCTTGTATCCCCATCCTGATCGTCGTTCTCCTCGGCGCCGACCTTTCCGATGGTATCCGCCAACTTCTCTTCATCCTCCCGCCTCTGGCTATTTGCGCGGCCTTCGGGATCACGTCCGCCTTCCGTCAGTTGGCAGACCCGCGTGCCCGTCAGGGGCTATGCGCAGTCGTCGGTCTCACGCTTGCTCTCACAGCGTGGGAAACGATCCGCATCCACCCGTATCAGTCGAGTTACTACAACCACCTGTCAGGCACAGTCGACAGCGCCTGGCTGGCCTATGACACCGACGCCGGACAGAGTTCGTATCTGGAGGGACTGGAGTGGATAGGCGAACACGGTCCACAGGTTGATGGCCGTCCGACCCGTGTGGGTGGCCTCTTCCACGACGCTGTTCTGAACCAGCTCGATTCAGATGCTCACGAAGTTGTCTGGGCCTGGGAGGACCCGGATCTCTACCTCGGGACGGTCCGATTCGGCGAGAACCGTGCCTTGCCGGGCGAGATTCTGCACACGGTCACAGCAGGAAACGCGGAGCTCCTGCACATCATCCGTCCAGACAATTCGTATGTCGACAACCCCGACGCGGGTATGGATCCGTTTATGCTCAAGAATCGGCTCAAGATCTTGGCCAAGGGCGCTGCCTATTCGGAGCGCAACGGTGACAAAGAGCGAGCCACCTCTCTATACCGGGACTATGGACGCTTGTCATCGGCCCTAGGATACCATCGCGAAGCTACGAGAGCGAAGTCGAAGACGATCTACCTGAAGCTTGAGGACGATCCTGAGGCCATCCACGCGAAGGCAACCGCCCTGATCGAGGAAGGACGTCCGCACATCGCCGAGATGCTGCTCGAGAAGCTGATCGTCAAACATCGGAAGAAGGTCTACTTCAGAGACTGGCTAATCGCGCTGGGCAATCAGGGTCACTACGAGAAGGGTTTGAGGCAGAGCGAGCGCTTCCTGCACGTCTTCCCTGAGGACATCGAGGGGCACGCCATCCGTGCGCTAATGCTGATCAAAACCGGCAATCCCGGTGCAGCTGCATATGTCCAGCAGATGAAAAACTGGTGGCCGGGACACCCGACGGTGCTCCGCGTGGAGCGGCTGCTCAACGCTGGCTGAAAAGGAGGACGGGTGTCACAGAGATTCGAAGACAGGTGCATCGTCGTGACAGGAGGCGCGAGCGGAATCGGTGAAGCCTGCGCTCGACGATTCGCCTCCGAGGGTGCTCGGATCGTGGTCGCGGACATCGCGATCGACGCTGCGAACAGGTTGGCGAAAGAACTCGGTGGAGGCGCGGTCGAGGTAGACGTCTCCTCTGCCGAATCGATTGAAGCCGTTGCCGAATCGATCGAACGATCGCACTCAGCGGTCGACGGTCTCGTCACCTCGGCGGGAATCCTGCAGGGCGGGACTCCGCCGCACGAGCTTGATGTGGAGACCTACGATCGCGTGACGAACATTGATCAGCGTGGCGTCTACCTAACCTGTCGTGCCTTTGGAACACAGATGGCCCGACAAGGCCATGGAGCCATTGTTAACATCGCATCCATCACAGGCATGAGGTCTACACCTCTGCACGCCTATGGTCCCGCCAAGGCAGCCGTGATCTCGATGACCGAGTGCCTCGCAGCCGAATGGGGTCGGTCTGGCGTACGAGTCAACGCCGTGTCGCCAGGCTACACGCTGACTCCTGCGCTCAAGGCACGGATTGAAGCAGGCGGCCGGGAATCGAGCAACCTTTCCGGCAACACCGTTCAGGGCCGAATGATTCGGCCCGAGGAAATCGCAAACGCTGTCGCTTTCCTTATGAGCGACGAAGCCAGCGCGGTCACAGGAGCAAACCTGCCTATAGACGCCGGCTGGCTGGTCACAGGTCCCTGGCACACATACGGCGGCGCACGTCCGCCTTACCAGAGCAGCTAATTTATGCGCGACGAATCCAGGATTGTGCGCGCCGGTGTCATTGGCACTGGACAATATGCAACAGCCATCGTCACACAGGCAGAAAGCATCCCAAACCTGAGTGTCTCGGTCGTGGCCGACCGGAATCTCGACGCCGCACACAACGCGTATCATCTAGCAGGGATTGACGAGGACCAAATCCTTGTCGCGGGAAGCAGAGCAGATGTGTTGAAGGGAATCGAATCGGGTAAACGAGTCGTGCTCGAAGATGCCAGCCTGATGGTAGATATGCCCATCGATGTTATCGCCGAAAGCACGGGCAATGCGTCCGCAGGCGCCGAGCACGCTCTGAAAGCAATCGAGAACGGCATTCACGTTGTCATGGTCACCAAAGAGGTGGACATCTCTGTCGGCCCGATCCTTCGGCAGAAGGCAAAGCAGGCGGGAGTCGTCTACACCGCGGCGGACGGCGATCAACCCAGCCATATCATTAGCCTGATCGACTGGTCACGCGATATCGGTCTGGAAGTCCTGTGCGGCGGGAAGTTCGGCGAGAAGCATTTCATCACGGACATCGAGAAAAGACAAATCCGATACCGTGGCGGAAAGAGCCGACAGCTGACACAGGAAGAGACCGAGCTATTCAGGCCGATCGGATCAGGCAACCCGGAGATGTGTAACATCATCGCGCGACGGAAGGATGTCCTGGGCGAATCGATCGATGTCCGTACGGATGACCTGACCGAACAGGGCATCGTGGCAAACGCGACGGGGCTGACTGTGGAGCGGGATCGATTCCATCATCCAGTTGCGTGGCCGACTGAAATGCCGTCCATCCTTGCACCGTCGGCCTACGGAGGGATCCTTGAGGGTCGTGGAGTCGTTGAGCAGACGACCTACTTGCGGGCCGACAACGACACCAGCATGGGTGGCGGTGTCTATATCACGGTTCACGCAAGCAATGACTATTCTCGTAACGTCCTGTCAGGCAAGGGGCATATCATGAACGACGATGGCACATCCTGCCTGATCTTCCGGCCCTACCATCTCTGTGGCGTCGAGACACCTTACTCAGTCTTGACCGCCGCTCTTCGAGGCTTACCGACTGCCGGCTGGACCATGTCGCAGACCTACGACTCCTTTGGCCGCGCGAAGGAGGACCTGTCAGCAGGAACAGAGTTCCGCGGAGCCCACGACCCGAAGTGGGAGACATTTCTGGCCCCCTCAGTCAAGCTTTCCGCCTCGCCAAGTAACGAACCAATGCCCTACCACATCGCAACGGGATCTCGACTCAACCAAAACGTTTCGACTGGCACGACACTCACGCAATCGATGATCGAGCCTGCTGACACACCACTCTGGAACCTCCGGCGCGAACAGGATCGATGATCAACATCTTCCTGCATCTCACAACCAGCTGATTCTTGACGGGGATGTGGACCTCTGCGGTGCTTGATCCTACTTTCCCTTTTCGATCGGCTCCGGATGCAATTCGGCAGAACGAAGGGCACATCGAGGCCACGCTCTCAACTGGGGAAACAACCTCGACACCACTTGTTTAATCGACCCCCGCATCTGTAGCCGCGTATCAAGTCGCCTGGAGAAACGCGTTGCTCGATGTCTCAGGATGCCAGCTTTCGTTCGGATTCTTACCCGTCAAATCGTAGACGTGTTCTTCGAATCGACACATCCTACCCTTATGCCTCAACCCACCGTGTGAAAAGTTGATCCCGAACGTGAGTTCCGGCGCATCCACCCAGTGAGGCGTAAACAAATGATTCCACAGGAATGCGTTATCCCCCACGTCGTACGTTAGCAGGTCCTCTCCCTTGGCATCCTCGGGCATGATCTGATCCGATCGCCTGTCCAAAGCCCGTTCGATCGGTGCCCACCGATCGGGATCCTTGAAACCGTGGAACAGCTTCCTTCCCCGAACATTCCAGAACAGCACATTTGAGCGATCCATGTGATACCCCGTGCACGTATCCGGCCCCGACACTCGGGCGAGCACGTAACAACGGTCCCACCCGAAATCGTTCTCGAGCAAGTACTGCTTCCACGGGATAATCACCTGCTCTGTGACCCCCTCGAACAATCCGCCTGCACAATCAAGATTCGTAACATCCGGATACCGTAGTTGAAAGTGCCGCGCAGATAGATCGTCCAGAGATTTCCCTCGAAAGCTGTCGATCACGTTCGATGCGTCGCCCGTCTCTCGCTTCTCGCCAGTGATCGCCGTGGTTGCTTCCTCTTCCTGCAAACTGGTGACTATATCCTCGGTTGAGGGGAACTCGTAGGAAAACGGTACACACGCCCCATCCATCAGGAAGTTGATCCGCGAATCCCAGTTTTATATGAAATCTGCTGTCGTTGATATCGTTGTATGCATTGTTTCTGCCTTCCGAAAAACCGACCACCACAAAGGCACTGAGAGACCAGGGGAAAGACTCAAGAACTGTCTCTCACCTGGAGGCACCTAGGGTTATGCGCGTCCCTTGCAGATTCGCATAGTTCGGCGGCTTCCTTTCTTTCCGCAGATAGCCGGGGCTATTGACGCCCACCCCGTTGATGCTAACCCTTCGGTATCTTCCGTAGCCTCCGCCTCTACTTCAGATATTCGAGCGGAATCCGAGACGTCTCATATTCCGCGTCAGGATGTCGACTCAGGATTTCCTCCGGTATCGGGCCGTCCCAGTAGTCTGGTATCGTATCCATCGGACGACTGTGCCACGCCAGTACGAGCGTTCTGCGCACGTCCGTCCTGTTCCGGCCTGCGGCGTGCAGAAGCCTCGCGTCGGCAAGGACCAAGGAGCCGGCTTTGACCGGTATGTGGACCTGTTCGGGATCGTCCCCGAACATAATCGGATGGTCGTCTTTGATGAATCGCGCGCCCTGTTCGTGCGCAGGTACAAGCTTGTCGTGCAGCGGTACGCGCCTGTGGTGCGTGCCCGGGATCACCTTGAGACAGCCGTTCTCGACCGACGTGTCGGTCAGGTAGTAGTTCAGGAAGATCGTCTGCGGCCACGGTGAAAGACTGATCGGATCGTTCCATCGCATCCAGTCCTGATGCCAGTAGAGTGGCGGACCCTTCGCTTCCTTGGTGAGGATGATGATGCTCCCGCTCGTCTGGAAGTCGCCGAATCCGAGTTCATCGAGGACTCGATACGACGGTTCCCACGATAGCAGCTTGTCGATGACCGGGTTGTCCTCCCGCTTCATACCTATGTGCTGGCCTTGGTAGACAAGATCAGCTGGCTCTTGGTGGTTCGCGATCAGACGCTCGGTTTCGTCCCTCATTTCCTGCAGGAACACCTCTGGCACGACGTCTTCGATCACGCAGAAACCGTCTTTCAAAATCTCGTTCCGTTTCTCCAACGCGACATCCGGCGTCACGATCTACCTCCTCGAATATGTCAGGGCCATAGTCCGACATAATTAAGCCTGCTCCTGCTTGGTGCGCCACCGGTTCAGAGAAGCGGCAGACCGACCGTTGACCGTACCGGCACTTAACCCCAACAGGTGCGAGTCTATGCACTGACAGGTTAACTGCTCCAGATCCCGGTTTCACCGTCTCTCTGGCATGATTTTCGAAGTCCTTGGGGTCGTGTCTCTGTGCCTAGTGCACACCATCAGTGACGGACGCATTGCGCCTCTCGAGCACATTTGTGAACAGGTAGTCGATCAGCCAGGTAAAGTCGTCCAGGATTTGGTGCTCTACGAGCATCTCCTCATACTGCTCGATTGACACCTGCTCAAAGCGACTCTCCCTGCCAATCACCTTGGAGACCTCTTCCAAAGCTTCACGGACGCTTAGAAGTATCGGATCGGTTACTTCATATAGCCTTCCCTCGTGACCTTTCTGCGTGAGCGCGGCCACAACGACATCTTCAATGTCATTAATATCCAAGGACTCCCTTAAAGCGCTAACTGGAGAAGCTACGTGCCCGAGCTGAATCTCTTCAAGGAGGAACTTTTAACTGAAGTTCTGGCTGAACCAAATGGCAAGGAGGATGGTCCACGCTAGCCCAGACGATTGGAAGACCCGCTCTCCTTGCCTAGCCTAACTGAGGCCGTTAGCTTACCCTTTCGGTATCCTCAGCCACGTGGACTAATGTCGATCCGTGGGTAACTTGTGACCGCCGGGGAGAGGCCCTTCACCCTCTTGGATAGAAAAGAATCCGGAGGATCAAACCCCTTGGCTGGGGACGATGCAGGGCGAACAGATCGGTAGTGCGATCGTCCAGATTCATCC
Source organism: Candidatus Latescibacterota bacterium (assembly GCA_003526745.1). Lineage (GTDB taxonomy): Bacteria > Latescibacterota > UBA2968 > UBA2968 > UBA2968 > UBA2968. The sequence continues at coordinate 15,955 of DPVD01000302.1, read as the reverse complement.
TGAACCGGATCAAGACTGGACACTCGCCGTGTCGCGTTCAGTCTTCGCGGCCCGATTCAGGTAACGAATTGGCAGTTTCCCATGGCGTTTGTCGCCAAGTTGCGGCCCTATATGGCCGTGGCCTAGCTGAAGGAGGAGACGCTCCTCTTAGCAAGCTCGCGGAACAACTCGGCTACAGTTCCACAGCCGCGTCCAACTGGGCTTTCAAGCAAATCACTAGGAACTCACCCGGGGCCGTACGCCGACGCAACCTTAACGAGACACAGCCAACCTGACAGCGAATCCGAATGAGTCTGACAGACAAAGAATTGGCGCAGTTCAACGACCTGGGATACGTCGTTAAGACGGGCATCTATGATGACGAGGATCTGCAGCTTCTAAAAGACGGGTTAACGGGAGCCATCCAGGAAAAGTGCACTCAGCTCGTCGCGGAAGGCACTCTGGATCATGACTTTTCGGACGCATCGTTCGAGACGCGGCTGACCCGAATTCACGAGCGCAACCCGGATGCAGCACACGAGATCCTGATGTCGATCTGGTCAGGACGCTTTCACGGCCCCGGAATCCTGAAAGCTCTTCGACATCGCCCTTTGATCGACTGCATCGAAAGCTTGATCGGCCCAGATATCGTTGCGACATCAATCTATCGGATTCGCCCAAAGGTACCTGGTTACCTCCGTGGCGAGGTCCCATGGCATCAGGACGCCGGCTATTCCCTGCCGCACTGCTACAAGGACGCCATGATCACGTGCTGGGTCCCGCTCGTCGATGCCACGATCGACAACGGATGTATCTGGGTCATCCCTAAGGTTCAGGATGAGGGAATCATCCGGCACTTTACAGGCGGCCACGCAGGGTATCTGGCGATCGCCCCTGAGGACCTTCCACAAGGTGCGATTCCCGTCGAAATGCCCGCGGGTGCCGTTCTGTTCATGACTTCTATGACACCACATGCCTCGTTCGACAACAAGACAGAAGTCGTCCGCTGGAGCGTGGACCTTCGCTACCAGGACTTCAGTGTCCCGAGCAACG
>DPVD01000302.1:5874-14631 GCA_003526745.1 Candidatus Latescibacterota bacterium | reverse complement strand
GGACTTCAGTGTCCCGAGCAACCTCGGAGAGGTTCCGGAAGATTACACGCCTGAGCGCGACCCCGTCACGATGGCCTGCCACCCAGGTGAAGCCTACTTTGTGATTCAGGACAAGAACAACCCGGAACGAGAGATGATAGATCCTAGCGCATTCGCGAAACTGAGGCGAAGCTGGACTGGGGTCAAGGTCGACAGACCAGGGCGAGGGTGGACGCCTCTAAACGACCGAGAAATCCCGACCTGATGGCTATCGACATAGCTCAGCGCAACCTAACGCCAGAGCAACTGGCGAGCTACAACGAAGATGGTTTCCTAGTACTGCGGGGTATCTTTGAACTTGCCGAGTGTGACGTTTTTCGGCGGCATATGACCCAACTGGAGACCGGAGAAGAACAGCTGGACGGCTTCGCTATTCAGGAGATGTATCGACGGAGCTTCAACCAGCATCTTTACGATCCGCTTTGTGAGTCTTGGATGATCCATCCTCGACTTCGTCTTGTGCTCGAAACGATCGCCGCCGGTCCGGTCGAAGCGATACAGACTATGCACTTCTTCGTTAGCTCCGAACATCGACGGCACCAAGACCAGTACTACCTGCCCGACTGTCTAGCCACTTGGATCCCTTTCGAGGACGTCGATGAAAGGAACGGGACGATCTTCGTCGAACCAGGATCACACAAGCGCCGACTAGTAACGAAGGCGGAGGTTCCCAAACCAGACGAAATGGACTATTCGGATCACCAGCACCAAATCTACTTTCCGGAGGTCGAGAAGGTCTCAAACGAAAGTGGTGTCGATCCAGTGTTGGTTAACATCGAAAAGGGGGATGTGTGCATCTTCCACGGACGCACAATCCACGGCGGCGTCACACCGTCCGAATCGGGAAGCTCGCGTCACGTCCTCGCCTCACATTATATCCCGTATCACTCGGACAACTGGGACCGGAATTGGCCCCGTATCTCTTTCGACGGCACCCGCCGTATTCGCTACCGAAACAAAGAAGGCGACCTCATTACCGTCTAGCCTTTCGCCTCACCCCCTCCATCCCTCACGCTACCTCAGCATACTTATCATCATCCATCCGGCTGAAGCCCTCGCTCCGTTTTCGCTCCCGCGTGATCGAGAAGTCCAGGCTATTCATCTCCAGCGCCTGCAGAATGCTCGCTTCAAGTGCACTGTGATCTTCATTAAGTCTGCTGAACTGCATCGGCTCTTTCAACGAAACCACCTTGTTATTCATGAACCGGATTCGTCCCGATGGATTCTGCGACGGTGCATGCAGCATATATGGATGCAGAATAATGATGTCCCCTGCGTCGGCAGTCAGCTCGCGGAAGTCGCTGCACTGATCGATGAACTGACCCCACCTGTGGAAATGCGGCAAGCCTTCCGGGTGTGCGAGCAGTTCCCGACAGATCAGGGGAACGGAGTCAGGCGCATAAAACGTGCCGCCGCTCTGGGGCATAATATCTCGCCAGATCACAAGGCAGAGGAGTGCCTGTTCGGGGCTGTCGAGAAAATGTCGGAAAAACCAGCCGTCCTTGTGCCATCCCGGCGACGACGAATCCGGGCCTCGCCACGGCTCGTCAGCTCCCCGATTCGTGTTCAGGTTGAAGCCATTCGAAAACTCGAGCGTTCGAGTGTCGATCTGGTCCTCCTCACCCAAGAGCTCGCATACAGCCTCCCACATCATCGGGCTGGTCTCTTTGATCGAGAGACTCATCGTCCGTTGCGAAAAACCATTCGCTTCCTCCGGAAACGTCGCCGGATCCGACTCATCTATACCGGTCCGATCGAAGTATTCGCTGACCCACTTATCGCACAGATCTCTAGGCAGCGCACCTTTCAGGTGGACCATGTAGTTCGAAAGAAACTCTTCTCGTATGCTCATCGTTCAACCTTGATTCCCGTGATTCGCATAGACGGTTCATCGCTTCCAGAAATACGACACCTTAAGCTGGACCGACCGATTCCTCTGCTTGATCTCGCTATCCGCATCCCACGCGTGATTGTAGACCAGAAAGACGTCACTTCCCGGTGCATACCGATAGTTCAGAAGAAAGTTGCTGCCGACAATTTTACGAGCGCTGTTCCACTGTACAAGCCCACGGACAAAGAAATCAGGGCTGAACGAATACAGAAGTCGGCTCGTTATCTGATTCGTCAGGAAAGAACCTGCCGGCAGCGACACGCGGTTCAAACCATATGTGTTCTCGACAGTGAACCTGTCGGTCACTTTGATACTCACGTCCGATGACAGACGATGTCGCGTGCCGTTGAAGAACTCTCCAAGCTGATAACTCAAACGGCCTCCAACCTTCCTAGCGTTTCTCGGGAAGAAATTGAAACCCACACCGTGAAAGGTATAATCGCCGACCGGGATCTCGATGTCCTCGTGAACCTCGAACGACTCATCAAGCCTCTCAAACCTTCGCGTGTAGCGTCCACCGATCCAGTCTCCAATTTCTAGGTTCATGTACGCACTGAACTCAAACTCGCTCGATTGTAGCAGATCATTCTGATCCGTCACGTAGGCAAACTCTGGACCCAAACTAAACTGTCGAATCTTCGGATGTTTCGGGCGAGGTCGGAGCCGGGCATCCACCTTATACTGACGCACATCATCCCGCGGCACAAATCCGACCTCGGGATTGAAGTCCTTCTGAACATCGAGATACGAAGCCTCGAACTCGAAACTACCACGTCTGATTTCGAATTCACCCGATCCCGCGATGTCGTCACCTGACTGCCCCTGGGTCCAGCTCTTCGCCAGCCAGCCCTTCAGGCTCACGGCTGCATCGAAGAACGACAGGTTCACGTCTATCCCGGCTACGCGGTTGTAGTCTTTATCTTCTCCGGGACCACGGTTTGTGGCGATAAAACCGATGTTCGAGCGACCAAAAATGTTTCTTCGGACCCGAATAACAGAGACATTCGTCCGTTTAACGTCGAGCGAATCGACCACATCGACATCCAGTGTGTCGACAATCAAGCGATTGGTCAGCTTCGCCTCTTCCCCGTCCAAGAGCAGTCCGGTATCGGTGACGAATCGCTTCTCTGTGTTCTCTTCGATAAACGTCTTTGCTTCGGTCATCACATTCAGCGCACCAATCTGGAAGCCCTGGTTGCGACCGGTCAGCTTGCTGCCGAAAATGACGGGCAGGTTGTTACCATCCTGGATCCCAATCCGGCGACTGTAGAACACGAGAGTCGGCGGACGTCCGCCGCCACTCCCACGAACGGACACAGTCTCACCAAAGTCGAAGATCGATGCGCCCTCGAGGAAAAAATCCCGGAGCTCAGGGAAGAACAGACTGAACCGTGTTAGGTTGACCTGTTCTTGGTCTGCCTCGACCTGCGCGAAATCCGTCTTGTATGACAGGTCAAGTGTCAGGCTCGGCGTCAAACCATATTTGAGGTCGACACCTCCATTCAGCGTAGACTGCTCGGTCGGATCAAGACCATCGAATTCACGATCGGTGCCGCCCAGCGTGTAGGGTGTTATCTGAAGACGCGGTTTCTGGCGCAGTTCACCCAGACCTTCGAGTCGTCCCAGAAGTGACGTCCGATACCCGCCCCTAAACCCGTAGGATTGGGGTGGTGGAACTAGATAGGTGCGTTCGTTTTTTCGGACGATGCCTCGCCCTAAGTTGATCCCCCAGACCGCATCCTTGCTCTCGGCATAACGAAGCTGGTCTAGATCGATAGCCATCTCGACAGACCAGCCAAGAGAATCTCGAGATGTCCGGCTTCGCCACACACAATCCCATGCTTCATTCCGTGATCGGCCTTCGTCCGTCAGCACCATGTCGTTCTTGGCACCCGCCGGGTTTGTGCGGAAGAAGAAGCCTCCTCGACCGTCGTTGTATGTGTCCAGGATGACGGAGACGTTGTCGTCTTCGTGAAGCTCACTGTCTCGTTGCATGCGACTTGCAACAATCCGGTCCGGATCGGAATCGAGACACCTGAACGAGATATAGATGCGCTTGTCGTCGTGCAGGATCCTTACGATCGTCTGCTCTGATGACGATGCACCTTCTACTGGTTCTCGCTGAAGAAACCCGTCCACCGGTACGGCCTGTGCCCAAGCCGCGTCGTCCAGTCGACCGTCAATCCGAGGTTCCGTATCCGTCTGGGTAGACCGAACCGTTCGAGTGGTCGCCGGTGGCACAACCGTCTGTGCCGACAGATTCCCGATCAGTGAGACGATAACGATGTAAAACGCCAGCGAATTCATCCAATCCAACCTGTCCGTCTTGCTCCTAGACAAAGCCAAGCCCTCCTCTTCCACCCACGTCAAGAGGGACCACGATGCGTATCGCAGCCCCTCTCGAATTTCTTCTAGCTGTGCAGTTTCCCAACACGCTAGTCACTCTCACCGCCTTTATGCCACCTTCTGCGGCTGATATTCTCTCCGTCGCAGGAAGCGCTCGCCCTGATCGTAGTCAGGCTGATCTGACACATACCGCCACTGTTCCACGCGCTTCATCAGCTCGTAGCGCATTTCGTTCCCTTCCCATCCGTGGCGCGTATTCAGAATCGTGCCGATCTCTGGATCCTGAAGATCCGACGTATCGAAGTTCCGGATCTGCGGCTGCGTCGGGTTCAATCGGAGCTTAAACATGTAGCGGTGCTGGTCCGTGTGATTGCTCCGTGCACCATGCCAGACACGGGTATTCCATACGTAAACCGTGCCGGCCGGACAGCTCGCCCAGACCTTTCCGACCATATGCTGATACCCACTTATCTCACCTGTGCGCACGTTCCGAAAGTGCGTACCCGGGATCAGGAATGTCCCTCCCATCTCATCCGGTGTATCCATCGGAAAGAAGGAGAGCTGGATGTCAAAGTAGTCCTCCCGGAAATCGATTACCGAATCCTGGTGCATGTCCGGACCCTTGAGCTGACCGGCTTTGACTAGGTGGGCTGCGTGGTGATCGTAGAGCGGATCGGGACCAACGAGCGACTCGATCAGCCCTTTGACCTTCGGAAGCCGGAAGGTCTCGCCCAGAGCTCCTTCTTTGGGCCACGTCTCTTCGAAAGGCATACCCACAGACAGGTATCCCCCGAAGCTCTCCATCTCCGTCCGACAGGCTTCGCACAGATCCTTTGGCACGATGTCCTCGTAGCGCAAGTATCCCGACGCCACAAACCGAGCCATATCCTTCGACGAAATCAGGTGTTCACTCATCCGTTGGGCCCCCTATGACTTTAGCTCGCTGAATCTTGACATCACCGTCTGATACGGAATCGGCCCGAGCTCATAGCCCTCCTCCTCCGAGCGGTGCTTGTACTCGCTCATCTGTATGACCTGCCATCCGTCGCGCATCGCGTGCATCGCGTTCGGGTAGGGCGGTTCATCTTCCTCAATCAGATCCTCGATCCCGGTCCCTTTCGAGGCTTCATACCGAGCCCACGCAGAGGGTGCGACGTCGAGACCAGGGCTGGTCTGGTAGAACACAAGAATATCCTGTACTTCGGGCATATCTTCCTTCTGTCGTTCGATTTACGGCCGATCCCTTTTCAAAACCAACTTTCAATATACGATAGACCCGGATCTAGGCGTATTGATTCTACCTCGGAAGACCGCCATTAGGACCTATGGCGGCAAACCGCATCGAGTGGTAGTGCGAGTTGAGGAGCGTGGTATCCCCGGTCTCGTGCATCCGTTCCCAGATCCGGGCCATCATGTGTCTGATCCGGACCTCGTGCTCGGGGCGACCCACGAGATTCTGCATTTCCCACGGATCGTCAGCAAGGTTGTAGAGTTCGTCGAAATCGAAACCGTTGAACACGAATTTCCACTCGTCTTCCCAGTAGATCCGTTGGGTCAGACGGAAGCGTGATCCGAAATACTCCGCGTATGCGCTTCGGTGGTTGTCGCCACCCTCTACCGGATCCGCCAGCAGATCCGCGAAGGAGCTGGAGTCCGGAACCCCAAACGGCTCGGCACCTGCAAGATCCAGGATCGTCGGTCCGATATCGTGGAATCCGACAAGTGCGTGCGTCTTGACCCCTTCGGCGACTCCCGGCCCGGCTACGACCAGCGGCACTGAGTAGATCTCCTCAAACCCGCCGAAGTTGTGTGCTTCAAGCCCGTGACTCCCGACGTACCGTCCGTGATCGGCCGTAAAGATTACCACCGTATTGTCGAGATCTCCTGTCTTCTCGAGCTTATCGATCACACGCGTAACCTGTCCGTCCAGCTCCGTGATGCGCCCGTAGTAGCATGCAAGGATCTGCCGCCACTCGTCGTCACTAATGTTGCTCCATATCTGCTGGTCCCGCCTGTAGATGTTCGGCCGATCCGTCAGATCGTCCTTCAGATTCGCCGGTAGTTTCAAAGCATCGACGTCATACTGCTCGTGGGCATCACGACCGACGATCAGTGCCTCGTTCGGCTCGTAGTAGCTGACGACACAACACCACGGCGTATCTCGCGCCTGTTCGAGCCACTCACAAGCAAGCGTCGCCGGTCCGCCGATGGGACGATCGTTCACCGCCACATCCGTCACGGCATACTTCAGCGTATCGTTGTATCCTTCCGGACCTTCATACATTCGCACCGTGTCTGGATCCAACGACTCATCGACTCCCAGCCCCTTCTGCGATGCGTTTGCGTGACCCCTTGCACCACGAATGTCGAATGTATTCCACCCAAAGGGTTCGAGCTCGCCCGTCCGTTCTACGTGCCACTTCCCGAAGTATCCCGTATCGTAACCGGCGTCTCGAAGTCGCTGTGCCCAGTGCGGATGCTCAGTCCTGAGCACGCACTGGTCCGGATCCACACCGTGCTCAACTTCCAGCACGCCGTGGTTGTGGGGCAGCAAACCGGTCATTAGGCTGGCCCTTGCAGGAGAGCAGGTCGGCAACGGCGTGTGCGCCCCGGTGATATGCAGGCCTCGACCGATCAGACGATCGATCGTGGGTGTTCGACAGTCGTGTCCTGTGGACAGGACGCGTGACTGCATGCCGTCCGCAATAAACAACAGTATGTTAGGTTGTTCTAATACCATAGTCTCACCTAGCTGAGTGCCCTGTTTACAGGTAGTTAGAGTTTATGCCTGAAGGTCCAGAAATAAAGCAGGAAGCAGATCGGTTGAACGAAGCCATCGGCGGCCAGATGCTCATCTCGGTCTTCTTCGCCTTCGAACATCTGAAATCCTACGAGAAGACTTTCATCGGCGAATCAATAACCTTCGTAGAGCCTCGTGGCAAGGCATTGCTGACGCATCTGAGTTCGAACCAGACGATCTACTCACACAACCAGCTCTACGGGAAGTGGTTCGTCACGCCATCGAACGAGCCGCCGAATACGGGTCGCTCGCTACGACTGGCTCTCCGTAGCGTCTCTGCTGATGCCCTTCTCTACAGCGCATCAGAGATCGATGTTTGGGATACAGGGGAGGTTTACGCCCACCCGTACGTGGCCAATCTAGGGCCGGAGGTGTTGAAACCCGGCGTGCGGCTTTCTTCGGTAGTGAAGCAGCTCGAGAACAAACGATTCAGGAACAGACCATTGGGCGTGCTGCTCCTAGATCAGGCCTTTGTAGCCGGCATCGGAAACTACCTGCGTTCGGACATTCTCCACGCTGCTAGGCTCCATCCTGAATGGCGTCCGTCTGACCTGACAGATCACCAGCGACACGAACTCGCCCAGGCGATCCGTAATATCACGCGTCAATCTTACAAGACCGGAGGGATCACGAACGACCTTCGGCGTGTTCGGCGTCTGAAGGCTTCCGGCCAGACCCGAGCAGGCTACAGACACCTAGCTTTCAACCGCGACGACGACCACTGCTACACGTGTGGCACACCAATCGAAAAGATCGAGTTCGCCGGACGTCGCCTCTATCTTTGCCCCGCCTGTCAACCAGATCCCGCTTGCTAACCGGGTCTATCCACTTCGCATTGGGGCCTGCCCCGTATGTTCGAAGCGATCTCCTCTCTCCTGACTTATCTTGTCTTTGTGCGGCAAGGACGGGGACAACCGATTTAGTTATGGTCAGCCATAGCTCGGAACAGCCTTCCTTCCAGCGATGGGAGAATCCCTTTAGCGAGCGCGTTGACGATGATTCATTGAGGAGAATAAGATGAAGAGATGGGCATTGTTGGTTCTGGTCGGTCTGGCACTTTTGGTCGACAATAGTGCTGCCGAACCACCCGCGGGAGTCGTGCTCTACTTCAAATCTGGTGGCGAAATCTATCTACTCCTAGCAGAACACACACGCGGAGAGCGTGGATGGGCCGCTTTCGGTGGCGGAGGCCGCGAAGGTGAAACCCTAGCCGAAACGGCTGCTCACAAAGGGGAAGAGGAATCACGCGGATACTACAAACGGTCCTACGTTCGTGAGCGCATCGGCGACCAGAAACCGGTTATGGATGGCGAGTTCGCTGCATACTTCGCGGAAGTCGATTTCGCACCAGCGCAAGCAGTCACTAACCACACGCCGCCTGAAAACACGGACGCATATAACGAACGCAGCACCTTTGCCTGGATTCCGTACTCGTCTTTAGCGCCGCACCTACAGTCGGACATCGAGCGTGGGAAAACCTACGAAATCGATCCTGCCTACTTGCCACAGGGAAGCCGCGCGACGCACTATTGGCGTGCCTGGCTCAGCAATATGCGCAAGGCCGTCGTAGCGAACTCGCTTCCCTGGTAGCCCTCCGATCGTGTGACCTCGCTCGTTCTGCGCACCTTCGAGGTCTCTGAATAAGCCACCAGAGGAATCCCATGGACACACCCGAAACTCG
>DPVD01000302.1:0-5489 GCA_003526745.1 Candidatus Latescibacterota bacterium | reverse complement strand
CTGAACCGTACTCCCCGTCTCGACCGTATGGCAGATGAAGGGATGCGGTTCACAGACTTCTATGTGCCTGCCCCCTTATGCACACCGTCCCGTGCAGGGCTGATGACCGGCTGCTATCCCAAGCGCGTCGGTCTCGACTACGGGTATCGCAACGGGACGCTGTTCCCTGGCGATCCTCTCGGGTTGAACCCAGATGAGATCACACTGCCTCGCCTGCTCAAGGATGGGGGCTACGCGACCAAGATGGTCGGGAAATGGCATCTTGGTGATCAGCCCGAATTCCTGCCGGAACAGTTCGGTTTCGACAGCTACTTCGGAATCCCTTTCAGCAATGACATGCTCTCAGATCACCCGAAGCAGGAAGAATATCAATTCCCACCCCTTCCACTCCTGCGTGGAGATCGTGTCATCGAGACCGACCCGAATCAGGCTTCGCTGACCGAGAATTATCTCACCGAATGCTTGAACTTCATCCGAGAGAACAAGGACGGCCCGTTCTTCCTCTACTTCGCCCATATGTATGTCCATGTCCCGATCTACGCACCGCTCACTTACCTCGCGAGATCTCAGAACGGCGCATACGGCGCTGCGGTCGAGCACATTGACCATACGACGGGTGTCATCCTCGACACACTGTCGCAACTCGGTATCGATGACAATACAATGGTCATCTTCACCTCGGATAACGGCTCTAACGGCAGGCAAGGCGGAAGCAACGGTCGCCTCCGAGGCGCCAAGGGTTCAACATGGGAAGGCGGGATGCGTGAGCCTTGTATCGTCAGATGGCCCGGTCAGATACAACCCGGCACAGTTTGTGAGGAGTTATCTACTACCATGGACTTTCTGCCGACCTTCGCCAATTTCGCGAGAGCCGATACGCCAACAGATCGGAATCTGGATGGCCATGACATCGGGAATCTGCTTCTGGTTGAGGATGATGCCAAGTCGGCGTACGACGCCTTCTACTACTATCGGCGGAACCATCTCAATGCGGTGAGGCGTGGTCCATGGAAGCTCCACTTCGATGAGGATCATCTTTACAACCTCGATGATGACATCGGGGAAACACAAGATCACTTTGACGATCAACCCAAAATCGTAAAGGAGCTGACTGACCTGGCCGATTCCTGTAGGGACGACTTGGGTGATGAGCGAAGCGGTGTGAAGGGAAAGAACTGCAGGCCCGTCGGTCGGATAGACAATCCAAGGCCCCTGACGGACATGGATTGGACGCACCCTTATATGGTTGCAGCTTACGATTAGTCGGTCCGCATGATTCCTGTATTCCGTGTGTCCGGAAGCATATCAGTCTTCCCTAGATATTCGGGCTAGCGTGCGCGCCCTAGCTATTGATTGGTGCCCCGTTGAGACATCTTTTCCCTCGGGGTCTGTCCATCCGTATCGCCTATATCGTGGTGCGTTGCACGTAGCCAAGCCACCTTCCGTTCCATCAATGTCCTTCGGTGTTTTCCATTACTGCTATTGACTCTCAGGACCTCCCGCGTGCCCCCTAACATCATCCTCATCATGACCGACCAACAACGTTGGGATACGCTTTCCTGTCTAGGCTTCGACCACGTCCTTACGCCGAATATCGATCGGCTAGCCAGACGTGGCGTCGCATTCAGCCGGGCCTTCGCTCAGGGCGCCGTCTGCGGACCGTCGCGCAACAGCATTGTCTCGGGCCAGTATGTCCACACACACGGCATCTATGAAAATGAAGCGTGGCTGACGCCTGACCAGCCGAATTGGATCGAAAGGCTTCGTGACGGCGGCTATCATACCGTCAACATCGGCAAGATGCATACAGCGCCAATCCGCCTGCCGTGTGGCTTCAACCACCGAACCGTTGTGGAAAATAAAAACTACAGACAGGGACATCACGGCCCCGACCCCGACGACTATGATCTTTATCTGGCTCAGCACGGCCTGAAGCGGCCTGCCTGCACCTACTATAGTGAAATACCCGATTGGCCCGACCATCTCGGTGCCACGATCTGGCCGCACGACGAGGAGCTCTTCATAGACAACTGTGTGGGCCGGTGGTCTGTGGCGTCGATACACGACCACGACTTCTGCAAACCGCTCTTCCTCTGGAGTGGATTTGCGGGACCACACGATCCCTACGACATTCCCGAATCTGCGCTGGACCGATACGCAGACATCGAGATTCCAGATCCAGTAGGCTGGGAAGGAGAGCTCGACACAAAGCCCCCGCCTCAGAGACTGTCTATGGAAGGGTCAGAGGGACGCCATTCCCCTGCCGCCATATGGTGGAGTCGGGCAACACCTGAACGCATCCGCAGAATGCGTAAACACTATTTCGCGAACGTCAGCTTAATCGATGATTGGGTAGGTGAGATCGTTTCCGAGATCGAGAGGAAGGGACAGTTGGACAATACGGTCTTCGTATTCACGTCAGACCACGGAGACTGCCTGGGCGACCACGGTCTCGTCTACAAGTTCTCTTCCCACTACGACTCGGTTGCGCGTGTACCCCTCGTATTCGCAGGACCGGGAATTCAATCGCTCGGCGAACAAGATTCTCTTGTAGAACTCATCGACCTGGGCCCGACGCTCCTGGATCTAGTTGGGCTGGGTAAACTGGATGGCGCGGCTGGCTTGTCGATGCGCGGCCTACTGGGAGGCAAGGATCAGGTTCTGCACGAGACCGTCTTCTCCGAGCACGGACCACGGATCATGGCACGATCGACGAATTGGAAGCTGGTCTTCTATCCTGGCGAGGAATACGGCGAGCTCTACGACCTGCGTGAAGATCCAAATGAGTTGTACAACCTTTATGCCAAGCAGGGCCACGCAGACAACCAGCACGCGATTGTTGAGCGGATGATGCACTGGTTGGGAACAACCCGCACGCGGAAAAGGACTTAGAAACTTCAGTCTTTTCAAGAGTGTTTCCAATCCCGTGGAGCAACATACGCTCTTCCGGGGTCGTCGTGTTTGAATACCACCACGGCGAAAGGCGAAACCGGGATCGCGATGCTGTAATCCCGACCGTTCTCGGGTTTCGGCTCCGAGTAGACACCGCCGAGGTTCCCTCCTTGATGTCCCCTAAGAAGATCTAGGCGTCACTGTTCAGCACTGCGCGATGCTCACCGGGGATGAATACGCCCACCCGGCAGAGGGATCTTGGAGCGGGCGTGAAGTTGCAGATAAAGATCGGGAGCGACTCACCCTACTCACGGCGACGCAGGAAGCTGATCACAATCGGCGAATCTCTGGTCGTCCTTTGGACGAGGACCCAGCACAGCTCTTTGAAATAGAACTACCTAAGCCGACTACGACCAGATTAGAGGATGTCGTAGAGGAAGGTTCCTCTGCACCTCGAATGGCATCGGATCCGGCTCGAGATTCGACCAGGACGCCAGCCAATCCGACCGTCCAAACCGAAGCGCGCCCAGAAGCAGGCTGGGATGTCGCACTGGCCAATCATCCCAGTAGAGAATGTCCTCCCCGAAAGGCCAGGCATACTTGTCGGCGATGTAGGGAGCGATGAATTCAACGCCCTTGAGCATTCCGCGACCATCCTCGAGACCGAATTCCCACAAATCGTCATCCGGTGTCGATGCGATCTGAGCAACGCCGGCCATCGCATCGATCACGAAGAGCGAGTAGCCGTAAGGTTTCGTGCGCGCCAGCTCAGCGGGAAATGCGCCTCGATCGTCCATCATCTCATCCAGGTAGACGGACCTGAATTGATTCCGAACCCACTTCAGCACATCCTCGTCCCCAAGCAGGTGAGCGAACGCAGCCGCCTGCATCGACCAGCATACGCCGTGGTTGTTCGGATGGACGCGTTCTGTCTGCCCATACGGATGCGTTTGTATCCAGTCCAGATAGGACCGGAACCAGTTGCGGATTCCGGAATCTGTATCTGCGTCCATCGCTCGTGAACCGCTAAGGAGCTTCGCGCCTAGAGCCACTTCAGTCAAGTGAAGCGTGTCGATGATTCCGATGCTTCGCCCGGAATGAAGTCCCTTGATCGCCTGTCCATAAAGCAGGTTCGTATTCATGCGAGTCTCGGGATCGGCGAACCAGGCCCTCAGGTGCGCAATTCCGCGCGCCGCATATGAAGCATCGGCAGTCAAAAAATATGCAGAGGCGAACGTACCAACGATCTCGCTGAGTCGCACCATCGCATACCGGTGTGCGTAGAAAAGGTCCGGGTTCGTCTCGCCGTCCCTTCGGATATACGGTCCCTTTGGGTCCTCCGGATTCGGCCACCAGTAGTCCCCTTCGGAATAATAGTCGTGCGGACCACCTCCACTCCGCTCGCATTGTTCCCCCGTCACCGTCAGTGGCTCTTCAGGGAGATACCGCTGAGCTTTCGCGATGATTCGGTCTCGTTCGATCGTTTTCAGGTCGAATGCAATGTCTCTCGACTCAACCGCCATTCTGCTTTTCCGTTCCTGCCTGGGGTGTAGCTTCGAGTGGGGCCGGATCCGTGCCAACCCCTTCGGGTAATTCGTCTTCGGCCGTACGTTCCCATCCGGGATATCCCCTAGTTCACAGGCTCCCCTGAACGTATTTTCGTGTATTCGATCATTCAGTCCTGAAGAATATCGGCGATGCAGCGTATTTTTTCAGTGATTTCACGAAGTCATCGCGCAAAAAAATCAGCAGAAGGTGTATATCCGCCGATCGGATCCAAAGGAAAGACAGGCCGCTCGCAGATCGTATGGCCGAGGCTGTGGAGATTGGCACTTGTTGCACCCGGAGCGTCTACGTTAATCAGCCGACTGCACCAGTCGGCAAACATGTGCGGCTCACAATGAGGCGATTTGACGACCACTAGGTCGAACTGCTGAGGGTCTTGACCGTGGGCGTAGAACCATGATCGATCGAACAGACTGACGGGCCGTGTGCCAATCACTAGCGTCGCATTCGATGTCTCGAGAACCGTTGTGTTTCCCGAGTCCCAGTCCCACCCGAAGGATTCGCTTTTGAACTTTCCGTCTGTCAGCATCCGAACCCGACCTGTCAGCTTCAGCGGCTCATATCTCAAACCGTCGAAAGCTCCACCGACCTTCGTGTTGATCATTGCGCCCACTCCAGCCATAAAAGCGGTTTCAACAGCGGCCGGGTCCACGACAGGTATGAGAGCTCGACCCGAGTAGTCCTGTCGAACCAACTCGCGCAGAATCGCATTACTGTCTCCTGAAGCACCAGAGCTTGTCGCATCTGCGGCATCCATTATGACTACAGTTCCGGACTCGACCATCTTCGCAATGCGCACGCTCTCTTGGATTGACGTCAGGGGGACTTGCATTCCCTCGTGACGGGACCAAAAGAGTTCCGCCAGTTCGAGGGCGTATGCTGCCGCAATCTCTTCGTCTCCATCCATCACGACCAGGCTGTTGGTCCTCAATTCGGGTACGTCCGTAAACGGATTGCCCCACATAACGCCGGCGGACACACCCATCGGTTCCGTTTCGATCTTCTGTGCCAACTTGATACACGCCCTGACT
>DPVD01000387.1:470-4368 GCA_003526745.1 Candidatus Latescibacterota bacterium | reverse complement strand
CCTTTGGATCAGCACAAAACCAAGCCAGCAAGCATAGCTTATGCTTCGGTCAAAGAAGTTCAGCTAATACGGATCGGGCAGCGTCCAGAGTTTGTTCAACGATCTCATCCGTGTGGATGGTCGATAAATATAGTTTACCTGATGGGTTGACGAAGAACCCTTTTTTAAGGAGTCCCAACCCCAAGGCTCTCTGCTTCTGAAGGTCCGTTGCCTGTGTCTCCGCGTGTGTCCAGAGTGCACGGTCGGAGAAGAACGGCTGCAGCACGGGGCCCTCTCCCAAGACCCGCAAGGCGTGTCCGGACTCGGCTGCTATCGACTCGAGTCCCTTCTGAAGTTTGCTTGACACTTTGTGAAGATGCTGGTAGATGCCTGGTTTCGCGAGCTCATCAAGGGTTGCGAGTCCGGCTGCACAGCTGATCGGATTCCCGTTGAAGGTGCCACTGATGAATGCGTAGCGTCCACTTCCTTTGAGTTCGGCCGCCGCGCAGTTCATCACGTCTTGGGGACCGCAGATCGCTGCCAGCGGATACCCGCCGCTGATCGTTTTGCCATACACGACAAGGTCCGGGATCACCCCATAGTGCTCCTGGGCCCCTCCCCAGGAAAGCCTGAAGCCCGTAACGATCTCGTCAAAGATCAGAAGTGCTTCGTGTTTCTGCGTGAGGTCACGCAGCGCATCAAGAAACCCGGGCTTCGGACTAATCGCCCGCTGTAGAGGTTCGACGATCACTGCAGCAAGATCCGGTGCGTGCTGACTAATTAGGTCGACTGCCGTCGCCGTGTCGTTAAAGTCGCAGGTGATGACGGTGTCAGTGACGCTTCTAGGGATGCCGTCGGAGATCGGACGGCTCCAGCCCGGACGATCAGGGTCCGGGTCCTGCTGGGCATAGTCGTGACCGCCATGCCAGCCGCCGTTGAATTTCAGTACTTTGGTCTTGCCTGTGTATGCCCGAGCGAGGCGAATCGCGGAGAACGTCGCATCCGTTCCGGAACTCACGAATCGGACTTGCTCAGCGCACGGGGAAGCCTTAACCAATCGCTCTGCCAAGAGAATGGCGGGCTCGTTCAGGCCGTAGTATGTCGAACCAAGTTCAGACTGACGTGTCACAGCCTCGAGAACCGCTGGATGCGCGTGTCCGAGGATCATCGGACCAGATCCGAGGGTATAATCAATGTATTCCGCGCCGTCCAAGTCCCAGATACGACAGCCCTGGCCCCGATCGATCACGATCTGATGCTTCCGGGGTAATTTGAACATTCCCAAGGTACCACCAGCCAGATATTGCTCGGCTTTGTCCAGCGCTGTCGCGGTTTTCTCAGTCATCACGGCCTTTCTAAAGGGTCGAGAAATTAGCACGGGCTCGTGGTAGCGTCACGGACTTAACAAGGGTGCTTGCCCGGGACGGCGCAATTACTGAGATTCTTATGGTGCTCTTGATGATTCTGATACACACGGTGACCGCGAATGTTCAATAAACACAACATCTTTGTTCCTTCACTCTGCCTGCTTCTGGCTGCGTGCAGTGGTGGTGACCCCTTGAGTTCCATCGCCGATCTTCAGCCTGAGCCAACGGCTCCCACCAATCCGGGACCACCGCCACCGAAGCCTCAGGATAATCTAGCGACCTCGCCTCCATCGGGTATGACCGGTCGGATCGTGTTCCTTGGTCAGGTTAACAATGAATTCGGCTCTGTTCACATGTTTTTGACTCTTCCAGACGGGTCCAACACGACGAGCCTAAATACTCTTGCTGACCCGTTTAGCTACACCGGCCCCTCGTGGGGACCGAACGGCGACAAGCTAGTCATCGCGTCGAATCAGCTTGGCAATGCGGAGTGGGACATCTACACGATCAACGCGGATGGCTCTGGCGTGTCGCCAATCGTAGCCGGTCCATCTAGCGGAGATTTCGCTCCATCCTGGTCTCCTGACGGCTCGAAGATAGTCTTTCAGTCTACTACTGACGATGCACTCGGTTTCGACATCTATCTGTATGACGTCGATACACAGGCGATTACGAACCTGACGAATGCACCCGGAGACGACGAACTGCCCTCTTGGTCTCCGGATGGCACGCGTGTGCTGTTCCAGGGGTCGACCATAGGCGGATCTGCTGTTTCGAGCGGAACGAATCTGTTTCTGATTAGCCCCGACGGGACCGGACTTGTCGCATTGACGTCTGGGGTGGGTGTTCAGAACTCGGCAGGCATGTTCTCTCCCGACGGCGCGCAGATCGTCTATGAAAGCACGGTTCACTCTCCGGCT
The DNA here is from genome assembly GCA_003526745.1 of Candidatus Latescibacterota bacterium. Taxonomy (GTDB): domain Bacteria; phylum Latescibacterota; class UBA2968; order UBA2968; family UBA2968; genus UBA2968. The sequence continues at coordinate 2,102 of DPVD01000387.1, read as the reverse complement.
ACGACAGACCGCGCCCAGCTCGGAGACTTCGAGATCTACGTGATGAACGCTGACGGAACGGATCCGGTCAGGCTGACAACTGGCGTCGGCACCGAGGACGTCATGCGTTTCCCGACCTGGTCCCCCGACGGCAGACACATCGCGTTCGAATTTCACGACTTCACGGCGAACCAGCTCTTTTCGGTGACCTTCATTGCCGTTATGAATTCGGACGGTTCGAACATCTATCTGCTTCCGGACCTGCCTGTCGACGGGATCTTTCCGAGATGGGGACCCTGATGGGATTGATAACTGAGAATTGATAATAGAAGAGCAAGAATCGCAGGATTTCTGTCAGATCAGGATCTATATTCCCGTCAACTGATTCAGTTGGCGGGCTTCTTTTTGGATAGGAGGATTGCATGGCGGAGCGGAAGCCGAATGTGATCGTATTCTTCTCGGACCAGCAGCGCTGGGATACGACGGGGATGCACGGGAATCCGATGGACCTGACACCGAACTTTGACGCCATGGCTCGACGGGGCGCGCACGTCGCCAACTCGATCACGTGTCAGCCTGTCTGCGGGCCTGCAAGAGCCTGTCTTCAGACAGGGCTGTATGCGACAACCACCGGATGTTTCCGGAACGGAATCCCGCTCCCAACGGATTCGACCACGCTCGCGCATCACTTCAAAGAGGCGGGCTACCAAACAGGCTATATTGGCAAGTGGCATTTAGCGGATAAGGATCCTGTTCCCGAGGGGCAGCGAGGTGGGTATGACTACTGGCTCGCCTCCAATCTGCTCGAGTTCACATCGGATGCCTACGATCTTGTGATGTATGACGGGGACAACGAGCCCCGCAAGCTGCCTGGTTACCGTGTCGATGGGCAAACGGATGCCATGATCCGATATATGGATGAACACCAGGAGGAGCCCTTCTTCCTTTTCTCTTCGTTTATCGAACCTCACCACCAAAATCATCTAGACGACTATCCGCCACCTGATGGCTATCGGGAACGCTACACGGGCGGCTGGGTCCCGCCGGATCTGGCGGCGCTCGGCGGATCGACTCACCAGCACCTGGGTGGTTACTACGGAATGGTGAAGCGTCTCGACGAAGCGCTGGGGCGCATCTTCGATGCGCTGAAGAGCCTCGGGCTGGCTGATGAAACAATCGTGATGTATACGTCGGATCACGGGTGTCACTTCAAGACACGAAACAGTGAATACAAACGCTCCTGTCACGAGAGTTCGGTTCACGTACCCACGGCATTCGTCGGACCCGGGTTCGACGGGGGAGGTCAGATCTCGGAGATGGTGAGTCTGATCGATCTTCCTCCGACACTGCTGGATGCCGCAGGCATCGCCGTTCCGGAGATGATGCAGGGACGATCGATCCTGCCGCTCGTGCGGGGTGAACAGACGGATTGGCCCGGGGAGGCTTTCATCCAAGTGAGCGAAGCGCAGGTTGGTCGTGCGGTCCGGACGCAAAGATGGAAGTACGGTGTCGACGCACCTGAGAAACACGGCGGCCGAGATGCAGGATCGGACACCTACATCGAGCAGTATCTGTATGATTTGCAGGCAGACCCGTACGAGTTGACGAACCTCGTAACATCCGAGGCACACGAGATCGTCCGAGAGGTGATGC
>DPVD01000387.1:0-179 GCA_003526745.1 Candidatus Latescibacterota bacterium | reverse complement strand
ACGAGATCGTCCGAGAGGTGATGCGGGAGCGTCTTCTCAAGCGGATGGTGGGAGCCGGGGAGGATGAGGCAAAAATCCTTGCAGGCGAGGGGCGCCCCAGCGGTCAGAGGGTTGTTCGGGATGATGAGGCTAAAGACCAGCCCAGGCCTAGAGGGCGTGTGACCTACTCCAACAGAAAG
>DPVD01000381.1:2567-6585 GCA_003526745.1 Candidatus Latescibacterota bacterium | reverse complement strand
GGAACACGGATCGCCTGGAGCCTCGATCTGGGGGGGCTTCCCGTCGACACCCGGGTGAAGTCCATCCTCCAATCACAAAGACACGTTCTATCGGACATCGGGTGCGAGGTTGTCGAATCTGACCCAGACTTTACAGGCGCGGACGAGGCCTTCCAGGTCTGGCGGGCGTGGCGGTTCGAGCTCGGTTTCGGAGCCTTGCTGCCGGACCATCGTGACCGGATGAAGGACACGGTGATCTGGAACATTGAGGCGGGTCAGCGTCTGTCGGGCTCCGATGTCTCTCGCGCCGAACAGAAACGGACCGAAATCTACCACCGTGTCCGGCTCTTCCTCGAAGAGAACGAGTTCCTTATCTGCCCCGTAAGCCAAGTCCCTCCGTTCGACATCGAGACCGAGTATGTCACCCAGATCAACGGGATCTCGATGGAGACCTATATCGACTGGATGCGTTCCTACTACTTCATCTCGGTCACCGGCTGCCCCGCCATATCCGTCCCCTGCGGCTTCACCACGGATGGCCTGCCTGTCGGCATCCAGATCGTAGGTCGCCACCACGATGACTGGGGGGTTCTCCAGCTCGCCTATGCGTTCCAGCAGGCCACTCAGTTCTGGAGACAGACACCCGACGTGGACCACAGCTGACATGCCGATCCTTACCAACGCCGACCACGACCACATTCGGCAGTGTGGCTACCTCATACGAACGGACCTTCTAACACCGGAAGAACTCGAGCACTTTATCGACATCTTCGACACCGACCGAGACAAGTGCAGGTATCGCTGGTATCCCTACGGATACCATCAGTCCGCAAACTATGATGCATTGATCACCTCGCCTGCCTTCGACAAAATCGTGCGCCATCCCTCTATTCTCGCAGCAGTCAACGAGCTGATGGATGGCCCGACGTGCTTCGGTGAGATCGGTGCCCGGCACATGACGGAATATGAAGGCGAACTACACAGGAGCTGGCACCGCGATCGGCCGCATTGGCCGGAGCATCGGTATCGAATGGACTACATCCAGTGCATGCTGTATCTGACGGACGTCGGCCCCGACACGCACTGCTTCTCGATTTCTCCCGAAGCTGTCGACAATATCGTTCTGAAAGATCAGAAAGCCCAGATAGAGCGCGGCGGTATCGTCGACATACACGGTCCTGCTGGCACGGTCTGCCTCTTCAACGTCGCTGTGCTCCACACCGCGACGACTCGGAACAGCTCACGTGAGAGGAAGACCGTTCAAACCTACTACGGTCACAGGGACCGGGCGCCTCTCGCGAATGACTCAGTGATTCCGCCTCGCCTCTGGAAACTCGATCCCGACCCGGAGACGCGGGCCTTTTACGGGAACCTGAATCAGGTCTCACAGACGTATGCCGAGGCCTTCGGCGTCGAACAGGATTCCACCGAATAGAAGAACCCCAGTGGTGTCCGGCCAGAATCTTCCGCAGGCTCAACGAAGATCACACAACCACCCCTCTTTCAACTTGTAAATCCGAGACAGAACAACCTTGAGAGGCAAACTATGGTGAAGCACGTCGTAATCTTGAAGCTAAAAGAGGGTATCACATCCGAGCAAACGGACGCCGTTTTGACAGGCCTGCAGGCCCTGCAGGACAAACTCGAAGGGATCATAGATGTGACTGGGGGGACGAACAACAGCCCGGAAGGAAAATCGAACGGCTACGGTTGGGGTTTTGTGATGACTTTCTCGGACGAAACGTCCCGTGACGCCTATCTGCCACATCCCGAACACCAAGCCGTAAGCGCCGAGTTCATCCGCCCGATCGTTGAGGATGTTCTCGTTTTCGACTACAGCACATAGTGGAAAACTTTAGGAATTGTCGTCCCTATCGCGCTTTGCTGCAACCAGTTAGGCCGAGGCCATTTGTCCAGCCGATCTGTCGGTGACCAAATCTTGACCGGTTCGCTGCATTTTGTGGTCCCTTAAGCAGGTGCCGCACGGACAGGATAAATACGCTCCGGGAGAAGCACGGGAGGGGGCAATGATACCCATCCTGCTCGCAGAAAAAGCATCCCAATTCGGCAATCTGAGTACAGAGAAAGGGCGAGATACCCGTGGGTACCTCGCCCTCGTCTCGACCCGTGACGCCGATCTTATTCCCCATGCCTTGGCAAAAATTTAGCTTTGCCCTGGTGGCAAGTTTGGCACGTGGCCGGTGACCCTTCCAGCAAGGTCAGCTGGGTGAAGTGATCATGCATGTATCTGGCCATCCGTCTGTTCTTGGTCGGTACGGTCGGGTCCATACGTCCGTCTTCGGCCTTGGCGTGGCAGAACAGACACTTGACCCCGAGTCCCTTCGTGAACGCACGCATCAAGGCCATCACCTCGCGACGCTCCATCGTCGCGGACAGACGCTCCTCTTCGCTCTCCAGATCTCTCGGCACGAACTTGGCCGTTCCGTTGTGACAAGAGACACATTCGAGATTCTTGCCATCTGCCGTCCTCAGGCTGTCCACAAAATGCTGTTTCATGTGGAATGCGGTCGCCTTGAACGGTGAGGGTGCCTTGAAGTCCAGCTTGTCGTCGTCCAGCTTTGCCGTGTGGCAGTGCACGCATTCAACACCGAGCGCGGTGGCGATCTTCTTCATACCCTCTTCGCTCGTGTCCAGAACGTGACCATCTGCACGAACATCCGCGGACCAAGCCAGGCACAGGGCACCCAGGGCGACCAGCAAGGTTCTCACCCTCATCTTCAGGACTCCTTTGCATTCGGTTCTTGCGTTACGACGGCCCTTCTCCAAAATGGTTCCCGCATTACGCCCTTCGACCCAGAATATCCACGATACGCTCGCTGGTCCGCCCGTCCCAGAACTCCGGAATCCGTCCCGACTTGTAGCGGCCATCCAGGACTTCGCGAGTCTTCTCCTCAACAAGGTCCGCATCAAGATCGACGATCGTCGCAGTTCCTTCGTTGACAGTCACGGGCCGCTCCGTGTTGGGTCGCATCGTCAGGCACGGTTTGCCGAGCACGGTGGACTCCTCCTGCAAACCGGCCGAATCGGTTACGACAAGCGTAGATCCCTTCTGAAGAGAGAGGCTCTCCGTATATCCGACCGGCTCGAGAATTCGGACATTCTCGAGGGATGCGACACGCTCTGTCAGCCCGAAATGCTCGATCCGGTTGCGTGTCCGTGGGTGCAACGGGAGGACGACGGGAATGAGTCGCTGAACTCGTTCAAGACAGTCGACGCATCTAGTCAGCCTCTTCAGCTCGTCGACGTTGCCGGGCCGGTGCAGTGTGCTGTAGGCAAAAGGACCGTCTACACCGAGCGATTCCAAGACCGCATTCGGGTCAAGCTTTGACTCTGCACTCTTCAGGCTGTCGACCATAATGTTGCCGACAAAATGGATCCGCTCTTCGGAGACCCCTTCACCTCTTAGGTTTTCGTCCGCGTCCCGTGACGGCGTAAAGAGCAGATCGGAGACAGCATCAGTCAGGATCCTGTTCACTTCCTCGGGCATCAGCTTATCCCGAGAGCGCAGCCCCGCTTCCACATGGGCCACCGGCACGTGGAGCTTGGCAGCAGCGAGCGCGCAGGCAAGCGTGCCGTTCACATCACCGAAAACAACCACCAGATCGGGTTGATCCTCGACCAGAACTTGCTCGAAGGCGATCATCGTCTTTCCGGTTACTTCAGCCTGCGAGCCTGAACCGATCGACAGATGATGGGCAGGTTCCGGGATCCCCAAGTCAGCGAAAAACACATCCGACATATTGACGTCATAGTGCTGACCCGTGTGGACAAGGATCGGATCGAAACGATCAGAGTCCCAGGACATTAGGTTCAGCAAGGGCGCCACCTTGGGGAAGTTCGGCCTCGCACTGACCACTAAGGCAATTCTCAGCTTCTTGGAGATATTCACCTCTCAGACTAAGAAGGATCGGCCATCGATGTTCTAAGAGGGATCCAGTCCCATCTTGTCGTTGGCCGTCGGGAAGGCATCGACCATCTCCATTCGTCCCGAGTCATTGAGTTCGTCCACAGAAAGAAG
>DPVD01000381.1:1050-2164 GCA_003526745.1 Candidatus Latescibacterota bacterium | reverse complement strand
GGGCATCGCCACAATATCAGGCACCGTCTCGAAGGCTCCGACGCTGAACAGCTCCTCGAGCAGCGAGGCACAAGTTTAGGAACTAGGACTTCGCAAACGAGTCGCTGAAGGAGCGCGTAGGCACCCCATCAAGCCCAAGGAAACGGCCCGAGCCGGGTATTTACGTCCGCGAGAAAACAGCATCAGGCGATTAGGAGCAGCATAGAAGAAGCCCTCAACCCGGGATGGGGAATCCCCGTCTCGAGCCAAGGGCTGAGTAGCTGGGGTGGATGAAGGGAGTCGAACCCTCGACCTCCTGAACCACAATCAGGCGCTCTAACCAACTGAGCTACACCCACCACATCTTTCATCTTTTTAGGACGGCAAGTCATCCAGAACCGCCCCGGAAGAGTGTACTCCCGGCAGGGCTCGAACCTGCGACCTACTGCTTAGAAGGCAGTTGCTCTATCCAGCTGAGCTACGGGAGCATGTTTCCATTGCCGGCCGCTAAGAATAGAAGATCCCGGCATTTCTGTCAAGCGAAAAGCCCGTTAAACCCGCATACCTAAAGCGTTTTTTCCGCATATGGACAGTCTGGAAAAAGTGGACAAGTTGGACAATCTGAAGACCGTGCCGTGCAGATCTGCTTGCCAAGGAGCCATACCTGTGGAGAAAGCAGTTGCTCACTGAGAGTCCCATTCGAACAGTTATTGGCAGAGAAAGATCTGTTCTGCACACCCAAAACGGTGGCGGGATACCGCAGCTCTATCGGCAACTTTGTCGACTATGCCAAGGTGCTTGAGAGTTCATACCAGACTCGTACTGCAATTATAGACTATTTGCGCGGAAAGCGAGAAAACGTCTCAGACTACAGCATACAAACCTTACTGGCGAGTACTAAGAACATTTAGCCACTGGTTGGCCCTGGAGGGAATGATGGGGAACCCATTTCTCTTTGACCATTAAAGCGCCTCAAATGTCATTAGACCCTACTCAAAAGCCCCGATTTCTCAGGGCACCGAATTTAGGTATCGGAGGTGGGGCCCTATTGGGTCGTGATGTGAATGTCCTTGTTAAGGGCTAGTGACATAACGCATGTACTATACAATATCTAACGTATGTAGCACACACACGT
>DPVD01000381.1:532-771 GCA_003526745.1 Candidatus Latescibacterota bacterium | reverse complement strand
GTATTAAACATTATCGAGGGGATACAACATGTCAGACAAGCCCACATTCCGCTCCGCCAGCCCTTACCAGAACGACATCCTCGCCTTGCCTGTCACCGATCTCGACACGGCCTCTGTGTACTACAGCACCCACTTTGGACTGACCGAAACCGAGCGCCGCGACAATCCTCCCACCGTCACCATGGAGCGAGACGGCACCCAGATCGGCTTCGCAATCACCGGCGAAGATGCCAGCGAGG
>DPVD01000381.1:0-309 GCA_003526745.1 Candidatus Latescibacterota bacterium | reverse complement strand
TTTCCAGTTTGTTCTCCGGAAAAAAGAATATACGGATCCCGACACCTCTGGACAACTCATTCACCGGCGAAGATGCCAGCCAGGACGGCTCCGCCATCCAGGTCACCAACATCCAGGCCCTCAAGGACGAGTTCGAATCCAACGGCGTTGAGATCGGCAACTGGCGCATCGACGAACGCGACGGCAAACGCTATCAAGTCTTCTTTGTCGTCGCCCCCGACGCTCTCTGCTACTACTTTCACGAGCCCTTGAAGTAAACTCGCTGATTACGTCTGGATGGGGGTCTTGAGGCGTTCCGGATGCCCCTCA
>DPVD01000378.1:5764-10072 GCA_003526745.1 Candidatus Latescibacterota bacterium | reverse complement strand
AAGGGGTGAACGAAATCGTGGTCGAGGTAAGCAACGAGCCGCAGAAAGATGTGATCCCGCTGTCTGGCGATTTCCCTCTGTTCGGCGGGATTCATCGTTCAGTACGACTGATCACGACGGATCCCGTTTGTATTACCCCTCTGGACTACGCGTCACCCGGTGTGTTCATCCGGCAGAAGGACCTGAGCGACGTGTCAGGCACGATCGACGTGACGGTCAAGGTGTCGAACGGGGGACTTGCGGCAGAAGACGCGACGGTACGCGTAGTCGTTCGCGACGCTGAAGGCGTTACAGTCGCCAAACAGGAGACCCTAACCGGACTTGCTGCCGGCGAGACGATACCTGTCGTGGTATCCGCTACTGTTGCGTCTCCGACCCGTTGGCAGGGTCTGAAGGGGCCCTACCTCTACTCAGTTACTTCTCAAGTCTTAAAAGGTGGTCGAGTGATCGACGAAATCGTGCAGCCGCTCGGGTTTCGAACCTTCCATTTCGACGCGAAGAAAGGATTCTTCCTGAACGACAGGCACCTGAAGATCAGGGGTATTGCGAGGCATCAGGATGTGGCGGGGCGGGGCGGGGCATTGCGCCCGGAGGACCATCGTCGGGATCTTGAGCACATCCTTGACATGGGGACGAATTCGGTTCGCCTGTCTCACTACCCTCACTCCGAGTTGTTCTATGACCTGTGTGATTCCACGGGTCTGACGGTCTATACGGAGATCGCTTGGGTCGGATCGACAGCATCGGGTTTCAACGACTCTGAAGGGATCAAGACAAACATCCGACAGTCTATGCTGGAAATGATCCGACAGAACTACAACCATCCATCTGTAATCATCTGGGGTATCCAGAACGAGCTCCACAACCCGGATGAGCTCAGTCCGTTGCCCTACATCAAAGAGATGCACGATCTGGCTCGTATCGAAGACCCGGATCGTCTGACCGCGGCGGCAAACATGATGATGACGAACATGATTGGAACTGATATTACGGGCTGGAACCAGTACTTCGGCTGGTATATCGGTCACTCGTCACAGATAGGCGATTGGATGGACAAGACGCACGCCGAACTGCCTCACGTGCCAATGGGGATCACGGAATACGGAGCAGGGGGCAGTATCGAGCACCACGAGGAGAACATCCGGCGAGCCTTTCCGTTTGCGCATCCGTGGCATCCCGAAGCTTGGCAAGCCCAGGTACACGAAGAGAACTGGAAAGAGATCGCTGCACGCGACTACGTTTGGGGAAGCTACATCTGGAACATGTTTGACTTCGCCTCGTTCTTTAGGCGCGAAGGGGACGCGATCGGCATGAACGACAAAGGCATGGTGACATACGATCGCAGGGTTCGGAAGGATGTGTTCTACTTCTACCGAGCGAACTGGTCCGACGACCCAACTGTCTACATTGCTAACCGGCGCTATCAGCTCCGTGAGACGGACGATACGTCCGTGAAGGTTTACTCTAACGCCGACCAGGTTTTGCTCAGCGTGAACGGCACCTCTATCGGGAAAGGTAGGGGTGAGGGGCAGGGCATTTTTCGATGGGAAGACGTGAGGCTGAAAAAGGGGAACAACGTGGTCGTTGCGTCTGCCACGATCGACGGGAAAGCGCACGAAGATCGGGTTGTCTGGTTGTTTGATGACTCAAGCACGACCGATGCGGTCATCGTGTTCTTGCGTTACGGGATCAAGCCGACTGTGGTTATCAGCCTGCTTCTTGTCTTTGTCGGTTTTGGTCAGGGTTGGAGAGCTGGGTTGCTGGGCTGGAAGAAGTGGGCCTGGCGAGGGATTTTCGTCGTCAGCACACTTGTCTTCTTGGCAATCACCGGCGGATGGATATGGGCGATGACCTACCGGATCGACATCCTCGCCTATTCGCTGATCTAGGCAGAGGGAGAAGAATCGTGGTTGTTGAAAGGGAGAGCTTCGGCGAGTACGGGGGGAAGGAGGCGTTCCTCTACACGCTAAGGAATTCGGCTGGTATGACCGTCCGGATCACGAACTATGCTTGTGCCGTGGTCGAGATCCACGCGCTGGACCGGGATGGTCAGCCGGGCGACGTCGTACTTGGCTACGATACACTGCAAGGATATCTGGGCGATCGGGCGCATCTGGGCGCGGTTGTCGGGAGATACGGCAACCGAATCGCAAAGGGCCAGTTTGAGATCGAGGGGAAAGTTTACACGTTGGCGACGAACAACGGTGAGAATCATCTCCACGGGGGAATTCAGGGATTCGATCGGAAGGTCTGGGATGCCGAGTCTTGGCAAGATGGCGTGTGCTTCTCCCTTGCGAGTCCGGACGGTGACGAGGGATATCCGGGTAGTCTGGATGCGACCGTGGCCTACAGCCTGACGGAAGACAACGCGCTCCGCGTCGACTACCACGCAAATACCGACGCGACCACACACGTCAACCTGACCAATCACAGCTACTTCAACCTCGCTTGTGATGGCGATGTCCTCGGGCACGAGGTGACGCTGATGGCCGGTCGTTACACACCCGTGGATCAGGGACTGATCCCGACGGGTGAACTGCGCTCTGTCGATGGGACGTCGTTCGACTTCAAATCGGGAAGCCGGATAGGTGATCGGATCGAGGATCCGGACCCGCAGATTCAGGTGGGCGGTGGCTACGATCACAATTTCGTTCTGGATCGCGAAGGTGAGGCACTGGAGACGGTCGCCACTGTTGTCGATCCGGGGTCGGGGCGCGTACTAGAAGTCCAGACAACTGAGCCAGGTGTACAGTTCTACACGGGCAACTTCCTAGATGGCTCGATTGTCGGAAAAGGCGGTGTTCGATACGAGTGGCGATCTGGTTTCTGTCTGGAGACCCAGCACTTCCCAGACTCACCTAACAAGCCAGAGTTCCCATCAACGTTGTTAAGGCCGGGCGACAGCTACGATACCTCCACTGTTTTCAGGTTCACGACGGTTTGAGTTTTGAGAGGAACAAATTAGAAAGACGCGTGCTGGTGACGTGAGGCGATGGGATGTATACGGTGCGTTACAAGGTCAGGTAACTATGGCTGAGATCGACACAAGAGAAGCCCGTCGCGGGACGGGGAGACCAACAGACCTTGCCGTGGGGGAGGTGCGGGGAAGGATCATCACCGAGGCTGCTCGTATTTTTGCGGACAATGGGTATTCGGGATCATCGATCCAGGATATCGTCGAAGCGGCCGGGACGACCAAGCCGATGGTCTACTACTACTTCAAGAGCAAGGAGGGTCTGTATCAGGAGATCTTCCGATCCTTCCACGAGAAGGCGATCGCATCTCAGAACGAGATCGTGGCCAAGACTGACCTGACGATCCGGGAGAAGCTGGTGGAGCTCGTCGAGATCGATTTCAATTGGGCGAGGGAAGCGCCCGAGCGTGCCCGTTTCATGTTTGCCGCGCATTTCGGTCCGCGGAAGGCGATGCCTGCAGTCGAGGATGCTGATCACGACCACGCGTATTTCGGCGCTCTCGTCGCACTCGCGAACCAGGGCGTCGAGTCGGGCGACCTGAACGGAGATCCGGTGATGATTGCGCAGGCCCTCCTCGGTCAGATCCTGATCCACGTGATGTTCCACGTGTCGGCGCCGGATCCGATCCCGTTGACCGAGGACGCAGCGGAACGAGTTGTTGAGCAGTTGTTTCGAGGTGTGGCCGGGGCACCATGAGCAAGTTGCGGACATTTGTAGGTACTTACACGAAGAAGGAAGGTCACGTTGAGGGCAAGGCAGATGGTGTCTACAGCTGTTTGTTCGATTCTGCTTCGGGCGAACTGAAGGTTACTCACGACGCTGTTCCATCGATCAATCCCTCTTACCTAGCCGTCTCTCCTGATGGTCTTACGCTGTATGCGGCCAACGAGATGTTCGAGGATCTCTGCGATCCGCACGCTACTCTGAGTGCTTTCCGAATCGGAGGGGAGACGATGCTCAAGAAACTCAACGAGGTGTCGTCCAACGGTATTGCGCCCTGCTATGTGACGACGGATCGAGCGGGACGTTTTCTGTATGGTGTGAACTACAAGTCTGGAAGCGTTTTTGTCGTCCCTCTAGGAGAGGAAGGGTTGTTGAGGGATGTGATGCAGTTGATCCAGCACGAAGGATCTGGTCCGACGTCTGACCAAGACGGACCCCACGCCCATTCGATCTACCTCGATTCGAATGAGCAGCACGCTGTTGTTCCCGACAAGGGGGCGGATCAGGTTTTCGTGTACTCGATCAGGGAGTCGAACGGCAAGCTGGTCAAGGTGTCCAGCCTGCGTCTGCCTGAAGGGGCGGGTCCCCGCCACTTCGCTTTTCTCCCGAG
>DPVD01000378.1:5143-5483 GCA_003526745.1 Candidatus Latescibacterota bacterium | reverse complement strand
CCCCCGCCACTTCGCTTTTCACCCGAGCGGGCAATGGGGTTATGTACTCAACGAAATCAACTCGACCATCACGAGCTGTCTGTGGAAAGATGGACGGCTCGTGCCTTTCGAGACGACCACGACGCTTCCCTCGGACTTCGACGGTAGAAACTCGACGGCGGACATACACATCTCCCCGGATGGCAGGTTCCTCTACGCTTCAAATCGCGGTCACGACAGCCTAGCGGCATTCCACGTCGATTTGACGATGGGCGGACTCGTACTGATAGGGTTCTTTCCGGCGCAGGGTCGCGTCCCCCGCGGGTTCGTGATCGATCCGTCCGGTAAGTGGCTTCTGTGT
>DPVD01000378.1:4004-4869 GCA_003526745.1 Candidatus Latescibacterota bacterium | reverse complement strand
AGCGGGTTCGTGATCGATACGTCCGGTCAGTGGCTTCTGTGTGCGAACCAGAATTCGGACAACGTGGTGACCTTTGCAGTCAACCAGGCGACAGGATATCTCGAAGAGAAACATCAGGTCGAGATACTTACACCCGTATGCATCAAGTTCGGGAGGACTTGGAATTGATCAGCCAGCATCCCCTTCTCAGGTGCACGGTGTCGAATGTTCTCATTCTCTGTTTGCTTCACCTGATCTTTGAGCATCGATGGTCGACTGTAACTGGTTGACGATCGTAGAACCGCGTGATACAACCTCGCTGAGTTGCGCCTCGGCACGGGGCAAGTCACCCATCGCCGCGAGCACTCGGACTTCAGCTTCCAGAGGCGCCAAAGTTGGGTGCCGCTGCTGCCACTCTCGACACTGTTTCAAAGCACGCTCGTATTCTCCGGTTCCGATTAGCGCCTGAATCAGTTTAACCCAGTTGTGGCTGATATCAGGGTAGACGGACACAAGACCAAGTAACAGGTCACGCGCAGCAACGTGGTTGCTGTCTTCGAGATACCGTGCTGCCACAGTTTCTGACTGTGCACGTGAGGCAATCAACTCAATCGCTTGGAAGCGGTGCTTTTTGGCCTCGGCATCCATATAGTCGGCTTTGAACTCGAGCCGGACTTCGTAGGGTTTGAGCCGTTCGTAGACTCGCGCCAGCTTTAGATGAGATCTTGCGGCACCGACGCGATCGCCACGCCGCAAGCGTGTGGAGACTTCGCGCAGGTAGATTAGACGACGATGCGTGTCGGCCCAGAAGGAGCTAGTAAAGTAAGCGTCGAACTCGCGCGTCTCGTCCGGTTTGACGATGTGTACGAGCTCCGCTTTCCCGGCT
>DPVD01000378.1:0-3714 GCA_003526745.1 Candidatus Latescibacterota bacterium | reverse complement strand
TTTGACGATGTGTGCGAGCTCCGCTTTCCCGGCTCGAATTGTGTGTACGATCTCACCCGGGATGGTTCGATGCTCGTCGTAGCGGTTGCTACCTATGTAAAAGTCTGGAACCGCTGTGTAGTCGACGAACTCAAGTCCAATCGGCATTTGCTCCTTGATCCAGATAAAACGGCTGTAGACTCGTATCTTTCGATCGTACTGGTTGCGATAGTTTTCAGCTATCCAACGGAGTGCCTGCTTCTGTGCGTGTCTCCAGTAGTCCGTTTCGTATCGATTCGAGACCTCATCAACGGACCCCGCGATCACGTGGTTGAAGTAGACGGCCTGATTCGGGTGAAGCCGAATCATCTCCCTTGCGACTACGCTACTGCTGCCGACAGCGACCGCAGCGACCAAGACAGCCGTTTTTCCCTGCCAAGAGCTTAGAGCGTGATGGAAGGAGAGGGCCGATACTGTGACGAGGGGCGGCAAGACGAAGAGGAAGTGGCGCATGCCGTCGTAGAGGGACGGCTGTTTGATCACGCTGTAGGCGACGGGACAAGCGGCCGAAAAGACAAGCAGTCCATACATAACACCGATCCTGGAACGCCATTGGCGCCTTTTCTGCGCTACCTGCACGACACCGAAGAGAAGTCCCGCCAAGACAAACTCTGGCAAAGTGATCGTCAACCATTGCGGCAGGTAGCTTCGAGGTGTACTGAGGCTGTTCACATATAATCCGTCAAAGATTGACCAGTGTGATTCGGGGAACGCTGAGAAACGCGTCATAGATTCTAGCGGGGCGGTCAGTGGGCTGACAAAGGCTCTTGGCCAGAAGAGAAGCATCAGGCCAACGGCGGTCACCGCGATGACCCCGATGGAGACGAGGGGGAGTGAATCGTTGTTCGCTTTCTGCCTGAACAGCAGCCAGGTTAACCCAAGGAAAAGGAAACCATAACCGAACAGCAAAACACCTCCGACTCGAACGGCGAGCGTCAATCCAATGGTAACGCCTGTCCAGAGTGCCCTCTCTAAGGTCAGCTTGGGGAACGTCTCCACACATCTGAGCAGATTGTAGATGCTCCAGAGATAGAAGACGGCGAAGGGAATGTCCTTCGGATTGTTGAAGGCGTGGCCGTAATAGCGCGGCGTCAGGATCAGGGCAATTGCGGCGAACAGCCCGGCCCGGACGCCGCCAAAGAGGCAACCGATCCGGTAGGCAGCGATGATCCCGGTGAGGGCGAGGAGGGCGTTTGCCAGATGCTTGGTCTCGAACGGATCCAGGGGCGAGAATCGGGATAGAACGGCGCCGATCAGATCGAAGAACCCGCCGTAGTGGTAGGTTCGATCGTCGTGGATGGCCCGATCATCGGCACCTATTGTGACGAACCAGTCGAGGATTGCATCCCCATAATTGATGTGCAGGTGCTCGTCGTTCGTGATCCCGTATTCGCGGAATGTCCCTAGAATTACAATCCCGTAGATAAACAGAACGGTTACGATACCGGCGTGTGGCTTCAGCTGTGTGATCCGCTCATTCACACGATCATCTACCCATTTCGTTTGCACTCTGCCTAAGGCGTATACACTAACCTGAGCAAGTTGGATCCAATCCGCAACGTTGTACCGGAAACATACCACGGCCGGACGAATACCTGTTGCCAATTCAAAGATTTTTTGGTTTCGATCGTTGGCCTTAAATGTTAGGACGAGATAGAGGCCGTTTGACAGACAAATAGTGTTAAACCAAGGAAGCAGGCTTTCATGAATGGGAAAGTGGACCTCGGGAATACGGACGTGAGTGCAGGGCTCACACGGCCCGAATTCGCGGCACAAATGGTCACAGATCTGGACATATACCGGTTCGACCTGAACGGGTTCGTTGTTCTAAGAGGTGCGTTGAGCTCCGAGGAAGTGGGCAAGCTGAACGAGATTCTGGACGGCTTTCCAACGCTGGAGCCAGGTGACTGGCACGGGAAGGTGCACGGTCATAGCTATGGAGACGAGACTTCTGGGCTGAATCTCCAGCAAATATACGAAGCGGGGGAGCCCTTCGAGCGACTGATCGACCATCCATCGTGGATCGATCACGTCAAGCTGTTCGTGGGCGGCGAACGGACGTTCGACTACCACCACGGCCCTCTCTTTATTGATGAGAACCTCGCGAACTTCCGTCAGCCAGGCGAGGCGATCGGGATTCATTCGGGTGGGTATCCACCGATCCATAGGAACCAATTCCGGTATCACGGAGGGAGGTTCATGTGCGGACAGGTCAACGTGTTGATGGCGCTGACGGACATCCGTGAAGGGGACGGGGGGACAATGCTTATCCCTGCAAGCCATAAGTCCAATTTCCAGCATCCGGGGTATGAGAAGGCAAGGATGGGACCGGGACGCTCGGTCGACATGGTCGAGGACGCGATCGAAGTGTTTATGGAGGCGGGTGACGTGTTGGTGTTTGTCGATTCGCTCTGCCATGGGTCAGCAAAACGCGTGAACGAGGGCGCCCGAAGGATCTGTGTGTATCGCTACGGCCCTTCTTGGGGTAACTTCCGCCACGGATACCAGCCATCGGATGAGTTGCTTGCTAGGTTGACTCCCGAGCGACGACAGATCGTTCAACCCCAGAACCTGATAGCCAGACCTGTTACGAACTGATTAAAAAAGAACAGGAGAAGACGGCACTATGCAGATTACAGGTATTAAATCCTACATGGCCCGAGAAGGCTCGCGCTCGCGCGTGCTGTGCAAGGTTGAGACGGACGAGGGTATCTATGGTTGGGGTGAGTGCTACAGCCCCGGGCCTGATCTAGCGATCGAACCGACGCTCGACTACATCTTCGAGCTGGTCAAGGGAATCGATCCACGGCGGATTGAGTTCATCATGATGAAACTGTTCCAGCAGATGCGGTTCCCCCCGGGATCGGTCGGACTCTCCGCGATGTCAGGGCTTGATCACGCGCTTTGGGATATCAGCGGAAAGGCGGCCGGTGTTCCGGTCTACCAGCTGCTGGGTGGCGCAGCACGGGATAAGGTGCAGGTCTATCGGTCCATCGGAGGGAAGGATGCGAAGGAGGCTGCAGACGTCGCACACAAACTTCACGACGACTATGGGTTCACAGCCTTCAAGACGAGTCCCTTTCGCCTGTCACCAGACGAGCATCGGTGGGGTGTTGTCTGTAAGAAGGCTGCAGAGTATTTCGAAGGCCTTCGGAAACACTGCCCGGAGGAATGGGAGTTCGCCTTCGATCCGCACGCCAAGATCTTCGAACCGATCAAGGCGCTTCAGCTGGCGAATGCGCTCGCACCCTATGATCCGTTCTTCTTCGAAGAGCCGCTGCGACCCGAGAACAGCGACGCTTGGGCCCGGTTACGTTCGCAGATGACCGTACCGCTAGCGACGGGAGAGTGTCTCTACACACGGTTCGAATTTCTTGATCTGCTGGCCAAGCAGGGCGCTGATATTATCCAGCCCGATATCTGTGTGTGCGGCGGTTTACTTGAGATGCGGAAAATAGCGGCGATCGCGGAGGCCCACTACGTATCCATCGCCCCTCACAACCCAATGGGACCCTTGGCGACTGCTGTGAATCTCCACTTTAGCGCAGCCACTCCGAACTTCAAGATTCTCGAATATCACCTACCCGATGACCGAGGTGGCGGCGACTGGCTTGACGAGGCCTATTGCCCGACAGATGGTTCCCTGAACCTTCGTCCCGCCCGCCCGGTTCTCGG
>DPVD01000044.1:0-8550 GCA_003526745.1 Candidatus Latescibacterota bacterium | reverse complement strand
TGTAAGTTTCGAGATGTGCTCAGCGTGCAACAAGGTTCGGGGACGAGCGACATTGAAATCGCGCCGAAGCAGCAGCGTCTGGGCTGTTGTTATGGTCAACAGATTCTGCCTGGGACCGGTGTAGTAGAAGTGGATCTCGTCGTTGCGGCTGTGTTTGAGGATCTCGCAGTCCTTGCGAAAGCGGTTCATCAGTTCTTTACGAACCAGATCCTGCAGACCGTCGAGAGCGGAGATGGTCCAGATGAGGCTGGATGAGTGATTGGAAGAGCTTTTGACGGGTGGTCGTCTTCGCGGGCGTTTTTTTTGGCGTCGTTTTTTCATTCAAATTCAGTTGAGCAGGACCGGAAGCGTCTGGTGTGCGGGCTGGACCTCACCCGATCCTCCGGCGTGATAGTTTGTCAGAAAATATTCCACTTCCGTTGATGCAGGAGCGGGTGAACGGTGTGTCACATCGAATTTGTCACAAAAAAGCGCGCTTGAAAGCGTCAACACCCTCATTAATGGCGCGAGTTGAGACGTCGGAGGCGGTGAGGAAGTCAAAACCGTGGACGGTGCCAGGGAAGTTCTGGAGTTCGGTTGGGACACCTGCTGCCATCAAGCGCATCGCGTAGAGAATGGCCTCGTCCCTGAGTGGGTCGTGCTCGGCAGTCATGACGTAAGCGGGAGGGAGGCCAGAGAGGTTATCAGCGCGCGAGGGTGAGGCATAGGGAGAGACGGTTGACCGGTCGTGCCCGATATAGTGCGTCCACATATCGATGCTGTTCTGCCAGGTCCACACGTAGTGGTCCGGTTCGCTCTTCATCGATGGCGTGTCGCAGCGGTCGTCGATGACTGGATAGATCAGCAGTTGGAAGGCTATGGTCGGACCACCTCGATCGCGAGCCATCAGGGCGACAGCAGCAGACAAGTTTCCGCCTGCACTACCCCCGCCGACTGCGATTCGGTCCGAGTCTATCTTCAGGTCCGTCGCATTCTCGGAGACCCATTTCAGACCCGCGTAGCAATCCTCGACACCTGCCGGGAATGGATGCTCGGGTGCGAGTCGATAGTCGATGCCCACGGAGACGGCCCCAGCCTTTGTTGACATGATCAAGCAGCGGGCATGTTCGGACTCAAGGTCGCCCATGAAGAAGCCACCGCCGTGGAAGTTCACGAAGCCCGGGCCTAGCTTAGATCTATCCTTAGGCATGTAGATACGAATCGGTATGTCGGGTGCGCCGTCTGGGCCGGAGATCATTTGCTCGATCTCTTCGACTCTATTGTCTGTTGGACGTTCGAAACCCTGATCCAAGAGTCTCTGTTTGAATTTTGTGATCTTGTCACGGGATTCTTGGGCATTGGCCACATCGATAAGCGGGAAGCTCTTTACCTGTTCCTCGATTACAGGATCGTAGATTCGGTCGCTCACTCGGCTACTCCTTTTGAAAGTGCGACACAGCGGTTGGATCGACGCCAGCTCTGACTATTGCTTCCCAAGGACGAACAGGCGCATCTCCCAGGACTTCGAGGAGGGTCGACTGGAGTGAGGCGATCGGACCGCGTGATTCCGATTCGGGTGTGAGGTTTGCGAGGCGGCTGAGCGCATCCTGAGCAAACCCTACGCAGATGGCGTTCCTCTCCGTCCGAACCACCCCACGCAATGTTCCGATTGTAGGCTGGAGGGAATCCCCTAGAAAGCTGCTACCGTGTGAGCAGAGGATGACTAGGGACCAGAGCGCGTTCTCGCGTACCGCCGACCGAACGGAGTCGAAGCGATCGAAACCGAAGTCAACGCGTCCGCCCTCACACACGTCACAATTGTCGGTGGGTCGGACGAACTTGATCGATCGACCCTGAGCCTTGTCCATGCACGGTCTGTTGTCTTCACGGCCCAAGCTCTCGAGCAGGGCGGCTGCACACGCTGGGACAAGATCCGTTCCCTCTCCTCTACCGATTGCGCGTCGACCGAGGCAGCCGAGTGTTCCTGCCGCAACTGATCGAACGTAGACCGAAGGGTCATTCTTCAGTCTAACTGTAACTGCATCCAACACCTGTTCGGTTAGTGAACTGGCATCGCCGAGCCCGTAAACTCCGGCCTTTCGGATCCACCTGGCCTCGGATGTCGTGGCTGTTAGGAACGTATCTGTCGCATCCTCGCCGGCCGCAATCAGCCCGTATGTGGCGGCCCGTCGGACGCTTTCACGATCGTCGTAGAGCGCCACGCTGAGTATGCCGATTGCGAGGACGCGGTCACTCATCTGGGCGAGTCTATATGCGGCTCCGATCCGAGTAGGTTCATGATCCTCGCCTTTCGCGTACAGTCGTGTTCGAAGCTCTTCTGCGGTCTCCACACGCTTTCTTTCAGGTGTCTCGAGAGTCGCCGGAGACTTACCGGTGCGAATCCAATGATGATGGTATCGCCACAGCACAGTTACGTCATCATTCGCCTTCGCTGTGTCGATGCCGGTGAGCCGATCCGGGCCAACGGCAGTCCAGTCGACATCCTCTGCACTGTCTGCGTTCGGTTCCGTCGTGCGATATAGCCAGAATCGCCACATGAACCGCGGATTGTCTTTCCACGTCCGCCAATCATCTCGTCGATGATTTCCGCGATGGAAGGTGTTGTGCGAATACAGCAGTACACTCCCCGCACGGAGCGGCGCGGCTTCGAATGATTTCACAAGCGGCCAGCCTGTGTCGGTGACCGCCTCTCGCATACGAATATCGTGTGGGGTTCGAGCGTTGACGATTTCGTCAATCTCATACTTGGAATCTGGTCCGCTGACGGGACGGCGTTCCATACCGCTTAGCATATAGTCGAAGTCGAGATGTTCAGCACCTGCAAAGTTGTCCTGATTTTCCTCGTGGTTGAACGTCCAGTACTGAGAGTAGGGGATCGTAGCAGTTGGTCCCATATCTGCTAAGACCTGCTGGGGGTAATAGAGCATCTCGATCTGGACAGCCTGATGGTGTCGTTGTTTCCGGGCGTTGTATGGGCCGTTGTCATCCTTGTGCCAATGCTGGTCCCTTGGTCCGCTCGTGAATGAGGCGTTGTGCGTGAATGGTACGATCGCCCAGTTCTCGCCGACGAGCTGGTTACACGCGGAGACGAGCCCGGAAGCGTTCAGGACCTCGAGTATGTCAGGTATCACGAAGGGCGTTACTCTCTTCTCTGCGAGGTAAGCAGCCTTCTCCTTCTCGTAGACACGCTCGTGCACTTCGACAGGGATGCCGAGACTCTCGGGTGACAGGAGAACTAGCCCGCGACTGGCGAAGTCCTGCACGAGCCGGTCGGGGTGTGTGTAGTCGACTCCCTGAGGTATAGTAGATTGTTGGGTGGTGCTCAACGCAGCTCTCCTTCCTTATATGGTCACGTTTTCGGTTCGTGCGGCCCGCCCTGCTGGCGTAATCGCTGCTTTCATTCGATCTTGAAAGTCGTTGACGGTTTCACGACACCCTTTACGAGGACACAGATGGATCGTATACGACTAGCAATTATTGGTTGTGGCGGTATGGGCCACCGACATATGTATGGCCTTGGTGAACTACACCGCAAGAAATTGTCACGATTTGAGCTCGTGGCTGCCTGCGACCCGAACCGGGGCAATGCCGAGTCGCTGGCCGAAGAAGCGGAATCACTATTCGGCTCTCGGCCGCAGGTGGTGACCGATCTGGATCAACTCGAAAAGGTCGGGGTCGATGCGATAGATGTGCCGACCACGCCTCGGTTCCACCATACCGTTGCGGTGGACGCACTCGAGCGGGGCTGGCATTGCATGATCGAAAAGCCCGTCGGCCTGACGGTGCGCGCTTGCAATTTGATCGCCAATGCCGGTCGGGAGGGCCAGGTGATCAGCGTTGCCGAGAACTATCGCCGTGATCCGATGAATCGACTGGCAAAAGCGATTCTCGATGCGGGGGTGATCGGAGATCCGCGTCTGCTGATCCACCACTCGCTTGGGAGAGGCGGCAACAAGATGGTGATCTCTGTATGGCGCCATCAAAAAAACCAGAGCGGTGTTCTGCTCGACGTTGGTGTTCACTTCACGGATATGATGGAGTATCTGCTCGGCGAGATCACAACGGTCTATGCTCAGACGCGGCTCCACGAAAAGATACGCTACAACCCCGCAGCGAGGGGAGAGGAATCGGGTATCAATCCCGCTGGTGTCTACGGCAAATGGCAGAAGGAAATGCCAGCCGAGTTCGAAGCGACTGCAGAAGATGCCGCCTACGCGACACTCAACTTCGAGAGTGGTGTTGTGGGGCAGTATATCGAGGATCACGCCATCCACGGAGACGGTGCCTGGCTACGCCAGATACAGGGGTCGAGCGGGTCAATGAACATGCCAAACGATCGTTGTGGCGATTCACTGATGTTGAACGTGTCGGGTACGCGAGTTGAGGGAGACGGGGTTCTGGATCTTGTTCCAGACTTCACACTCGACGATGCAACAGCGAAGCTGTTCGGTGGTGAACGTCTTGGCGGATATCAATTCGAGTTTCCAGAGATCGATCGGAAGATCATAGCAACAGAGTATGCTGACTTCGGGGACGCGATCGCAAATGGACGGTCGCCTGAGGTGGACATCGTCCAGGGCACGCGATCCGTGGCGGTATGCTATGCAATGATGGAGTCGGGTGTGTGTGGTGACGTGGTTTCGATCGAGGATGTGATGTCTGAGCGGATCGATGCCTATCAGGCGGAGATCAATGCTGATCTGAGGATCTAGCATCGTAATTTCGCAGAGTGACGTTGTTGTGACCTTATACGTCAGTGGGAGTTCAGAGTTCAGGAGAACCCCGCTTTTAGAGATAAAGATGTCCGCCCAAACCAGAGTTGGATACTCGTCGCCGTGTTTGGCACAGTGATGTCTATCTAAGGCAGACGAATGGACAACAGGCTATATGAGCTCGGCTTGCGCGAGTACGAGCTAAGCGAATACCACAAACAAGAGCTTGAGGAGCAGGGATTCACTGTTTTCAAGGACGTTATTTCCCCGGATTGGTTGGAGGAACTCCAAGACGCATTCGAGCGGGTATATGAAGAAGAGGGGGTGGAGGCGGGGAAGGAGGTTGCTCAGATGGAAGGGGTCCGTCGGCTGGCTGACCTTGCGAACAAGGATGCGGCCTTCGACCAGGTGTATCTTGAGCCGTTTCTGCTTTCGGCTGTATCACACATTCTGAAGCGACCGTTTAAGCTTCATTCGGTGAATGGGCACGACCCCATGAAGGGAAATCCGACACAGGCACTCCACGCGGATTGGGCCGGCGAGGATCGAAGCCAGGCTCACGTTGTGAATTCGATGTGGATGCTGGACGATTTTACTGAGGCGAATGGGGCGACACGTATTGTGCCCGGAAGTCATCTTGATCCGAGATTCGTGAAAGATGTACACCCGGACCGGCAGTCACCCTACTTGGGCGAAGTCCGAATGGCCGGGAAAGCCGGATCGGTCGCTGTGTTCAACGGGAACGTGTGGCACGGTTCGTGTACGAGCTACGATGGCAAATCACGACGCACGCTGCATTGTGCATTTATTGCACGGGAGCATCCTCAGCAAACCGATCAGAGAGTCTATCTTCGAAAGGATACAGCCGCACGTCTGTCACCACTTGCTCGTTACGTTCTGGACGTTGACTAGGGGTTGCGAGTCGGGAGGCTCCTATCTTGTAGGCATTCCGCTAAGAGTAGCATATCGCCGACCAGAACCGGGTGATCCCAGGCCCTCCTTCGAGGGTAGGAACGCGCCGTAACTCTGTGAACCTGTCCAGTATGGCGCTGACCGGTGCGAGTTTACCATTCCCTGACAGTACGACCATCACGTTCCGCTCTGCCAGTAGCATCAGCTCGCACCCAAAGGTAATCAGATCCTCAATTTTCTGATACTGTGACCTGCTCGCTCAGCGACGCATTCGGCGAAATTCGCGGTGATTTTCCACTGGCTGTGGTCAGCCCACGTAGGGTGATCTGTTTGCAAGACGCATACGGGAATGGTCGATCATCGGTGACCTTGACGTCATTGACGTCGTCGTGAAATCCATCCGGATCTGTAAAGAAATACATCCCCTCATACCCTTCCGGCGTGTTCAAATCCTCAACGAGCAGCCCGTCGATCGTGACCTGTTCGGGCATGAAGCACGGATACCCGAAGTCGTGCATGCCGTCATTAGAGACATTGATCATGTGGGGCGTGGTTTCATCCCCGCAGGCGGGAATCCAGCGACAGTTCCTAATCTCCAGTACGCCCTCCCACGTGCTCCCGTAGTCACTCCGGAAACTCACGAAGGTGCCTCCGTGAAGTGTCGAATCTTCGAGCATCAGTTTACCCCGCCCGATGGCATTTAGCCCCATGTGGCCCAGCTCACATCGTCGAATAGTATACGTGCCCGACACACCCATGTGGGTATCCATTCTGGAGAGCGTGCAGTCCTCGAGGAGGATGTCCTTGCAGAAGTTGGAGCCGATAACGCCCCAACGCGTTCTGTCGGTGATGTGGTTCATCCTGCAGCCGATCATGGTGAAACCGACGACGTTGTTCGCGTTGTAGTCGTAGGTCCCCATGCTGACTGGCTTCCCTGCCGCGCCAATTGTCGAGTAAATCTTGTGTCCCGTCGCCCAACAGTCTCTAAAGGTGATGTGGGCGCACTGGCGTGCGCTGATGAACCCACTGTATGGGCACCCCACGTGGGTCTCTCCCACGACGTAGTGTGTGAGTCCGTTTACTTCTGTGTTCGACCGAGAGATGACAATGTTTCGGGCGTAGTACTTATAGCCGTTCGGATGGTTTTCCCGGTTGGCGAAAGTCGTGAAGATTCCTCCGCGTAGATACAGTGTTTCTGTATCGATCGGGTGTGCTTCGACGTGTGTAATTTCATCGTATTCCCAGTCGATATCGCCCTCGATCGATCCGTTCGGTTTGAGGATGAAGCAGTCGTGCAGCGGCGCTCCGTTGTTCTGGTTCAAACCGCGGCGGATGTAGACGCGCTTGTTCTCGTTCTCGACCAGAACGAAGCAATCTTGGTCGGGGTGCACGTCGGTCTGTCGTTGATCGCGCGTAAGCTTATCGAAATTGAGATCTACGGGATCCAATAGTGAAATGACCTGAAACAGGTGGCCATTGTGGTTTTCGACGTCCGTGTCGTCGATCGTGAAGCGAGATGTGTTCCAGTCCGTATCAGTGGCGACCGTGACCGTCAGGTCCTGTCGGCCGAGATGGTAGGTGGCATCACGACGCGTGCGGACTGCCATGCCGTGCTCGTTTGCGTATGCGTGGGCCTCACAGATAGACGAAAGGTCATCGGTAACACCGTCACCCACCGCTCCGAAGGCTTCGTAGTTCACTAGGTTGTCTTCGAATTTCATAGTTCTCCTAATCTGTTTCATTGAGCGGATGGAAACGGTGGAATGCCGTCGCATGCCGTTCTCGGGTTGATGTTACCGTGATAGACTTCTAGGAAGGAGTCCCGCTGTGTGCGTCCTTCGTGATGGGCAAGCCACAGTCTGAGCAGATGTGCAGGCTCGGATTCGTCGACATTCCGACTTTGGATGCATAAGTAGTTGTTGACGAGTTGGATATCATAGACCTGAAAGTTCATCGCCAGGTATACGTCATCGCGCTCGGTAACCTGATCGAGATACTTAAAGGCTTCTTTCTGTCAATCTGTCAGCCGCGGAACTTCTTCACAAAGAAGATTGGTTATAACAGAACAGCTTCGGTGTCGTATGGTAGTCGGTCACGATGAAGAGAACGTGTATGGACGTGAGCCTCGATATGGCTTGACCTTGTTGTGTCTATTTGGTCTGAAAGCGGATACTCTGGATGTCAACGGGTAGAACCCAGGGTCGAGCGATTTGAGCTCAAGTGATTTCCGGGCAGGATCGGATGTGACCGATCTGGATCAGTCCCTTGATACGGCTCAGCTTCATTTACTCGTGATGAGACGGAAGGTGATACCCGAGAGTGTTGAGGCGTATGGAATAGAGGCTTGTTCCCGCTGTGATATAAAGCAGATTCGCATCCTTGCCGCGCCCAAAGCCGACGTTCGTCGGTACTTCTGTGGGGATGAAGCCCAGCTCTTTGCCTTCGGGATCCCTGATGGCGATGCCGGGTCGCTTCAGGCTGCGCTCGGCAACATACAGGTTTCCGGACTTGTCGCAGACTAAGCCGTCGGGACCGTCCTCCGGCCAATAGTCTACGAGTTCTTTGCGGAAGGTTGCCGTCCCGTTTTCGTGAAGGTCGTAGGCGAGGAGAGCCATGCGTCCCTTTCGCGTGGATACTCCTTCGGGTAGACGGTCTAAGCCGGTTGACCCGTTGTCGTTGCTGACCACGTATAGCGTCTTTTGATCCGGCGATATGGCGACGCCGTTCGGCTTGCCTGCGTCGGTGATGATCCGCTGAACCGAGCCGTCTGTGTCGATCCGGTAGACGCCCATCACAGGTTGATCGACCGGCTCATGACCCAGATACCGGGGGTCGCTGAAGTAGATTCGTCCCTTCTCGTCAATCGTTATGTCGTTACACGCATTGAACGGCTTCCCCTCATACAGCCCTGCCAGGATGAAGCTCT
>DPVD01000117.1:2363-4871 GCA_003526745.1 Candidatus Latescibacterota bacterium | reverse complement strand
CCTGAGGCAAAACGTTTTGGTTTCCGTTGAAGGTGGCGCCGTCGGGCATGAAGGCGCAGGTCATGGCACGGCGGGCGTGGCGCGTCATATTGGCCCCGGCGCCGTGGGCCGTCAGACCATTGTGGAAGACAGCCGTGCCTGCTGGAACGGGTGCGGGTACGGGATCAATCTCTTTCCACTCGGGATATACGTCAAAGAGTTCGCCGATGTTATCGCCGATACCAGTGGTCTCGAATGTGGCGGTCTTGTGCGATCCGGGAACGTAGTAGAGACAGCCGTTCTCGAGCGTCGCGTCGTCCAGTGCAATCCAGATGGAGATCGCATTTCGCGAACTGAAGGACCAGTAAGGGTTGTCTAGATGCCAGCCCGTCGGGTTGCCATAGGGCTGTTTGATCAGCGCCTGATCGTGCCAGACCCGGATACCGTCTATCCCTTCCAGCGTCGCAGCGATACGGCCGATCCGTTCGTCGTAGATAAGTCCGCGCATCTCGTCGTTCGTGTCCGCAAGGCGGATGCATTGAACGAACACGCGCGAGTAGTAGCTGGGGTCTTCGTCCTTTTTCTGGTTTGTGAGCTCTTCAGCCGAAGCGAGTCGTTCGGCGACCGCTCCGTCTGTGACACGTCGCCACGTTTCGAGTTCCTCGCCATCGATGAAGCCTTCAACGGCGACGTAGCCTTGTTTGCGGTAGTGGTTGATATGGTCGTCAGTTAAAGCGTCCAGCACGGGTGCCTCCAATGGTGCGCGGTGATTCGTTTTTTGAGTTGGCGCTGAATCTTCAGAGTTTCATCCGTGTCTGAATACCGCAACGCCTCTCGCCCTATCGTGTGACGTTCTGGGAGCGGAAGCCATCGGCTATTGGCTGCCCGCCCCATTGGGCGCTAAACAGGTAGAAACTCCTCAAACCAAGTCAGCGTCCTTCGAGCGCAATCCTTCTGGTGCTCAGGCTTCCTGAACCCGTGGCCTTCGCCGGGATACACGACCAGTCCAGCCTGAACCCCGCGATGCTCAAGCGCGCGGTAGACGATCTTGCTTTGCGATAGCGTACAAATCGGATCCTGGTCTCCGTGCAGGAGAAGAAGCGGACAATTGATCTGGTGGAGATGCGAGAAGACATCACTCGTGACGGCACTCGAGTCCATCGGCCAGGTGACTGGGGCGATGTACTCGTCCTCGTAGGTAAAGTCACCGGTCTCGAGGGTCATCCAGCGGTTATCAATGAAACCGTAGAGGGCAACGCCCGTCTTGAACCGGTCGGTCACCGCCACAGCGCGAAGGGTCATATAGCCACCGTATGAGCCGCCAAATATGCCGACTCGTTCGGGATCTGCGATGCCGAACTCAGTGAGATGATCGATGCCCGTTACGATATCATCAAGATCCTTTGTCCCCTGACAGCCGATATTCGCACCCAGGAAATCGTCACCGAATCCGAGCGACCCTCTGAAGGCAGGTTCAAGAATTCGGTATCCGGACCGCAGCAGGTAGGCGTGTCGAATCGCACCAGCCCGCGTAGCTTCCACGTCTCCTGCAGGACCACCATGCGCGCGGATCAGGAGCGGTGCACCATCCGGCGTATCGTTGGCCTCGTAGATCACCCCCGTGATACCGAGCCCATCGGAAGCCCTCCAGTCAACGACTCTGACCTGCAGATCGGCGTAGTCGGCAAATCCTGGCAGATTGGCCCGCTCCGAACCAAATGCCAGAAAGGGCATCGTATCCCGATCGCCAGCTGCAAACACAACCTTCCCTTTTTCCGTTCGGATCACCTCACCTTGTGCCGCATCATCCAACGCTTCCGACGCCCCGTCGAGTGTCAAGGACTCAGTCAGTCTGTCAACACCCTCGATGTAGTTCACCCAGAGCGTCTTGTCGTCCAGCCAACCGAAATCATCGACGTTTCGGCCGCGTTCGGTCAGCCGGACGGGTGACGTTTCATCCCAGCCATGGAAATAGATATCGGTATGGGTCGTTATCGGTCGTAACAACTCGAAGTTCGCCTGATACACTACTCCTGAGCCATCAGGCACCATGCTTATGAACCAGGCCTTCCCTGCCCCGTCGGTCAGCTTCTTGATCTCCCCTGTTGTCAGATCGCACGCGCGGAACTCGCCTCGCATCGCCTCCTCGGGAACCGTGTTGAGTGACTCCCTCCACGCGCACCTCGTTCCGTCTGCCGACAGGCTGAGATGGCTCGATTCGCTCGGGATATCGAAAACCTTACGCCAGCCAGTAGATGGCGCATATGCCTGCAGGCTGGCGAGCGGTCTTTCGGATGGAAACAGTCCGGGACCGTCAGGCGCTTTGGGCGAGACGATAGCACCGACGCGGATCCCGTCCGAATGCCAGACCGCATCGACAGAATGTGCCCCTTCAGGGATATCAGTCAACCTCTGGACGTCTCCGTTAATACTGACTAGGCTGATCGTACGTTCTACCAACAACAACAACCAGTCTCCAGCCGGCCACATCTTGTCGATCTTGTCGAGCCCTGGGACTGGCTTTTGCTC
>DPVD01000117.1:0-2079 GCA_003526745.1 Candidatus Latescibacterota bacterium | reverse complement strand
GTCGAGCCCTGGGACTGGCTTGTGCTCGCCGGACTCGGACAGGATGTACACGCGCGTATCAGTGTCATCTAGGGAGCGGCTGAAGGCGGCAACGGCTTGGCCACCATCAAGTCGAATCAGACGGTGAATATCGATTGGGCGGGTCTTCGGATTGATATCCCGCTCACTCTCATCGGAAAGTGCCAGGTCAGGCACGAGTGCTTTGATCAAGTAGTGTCTCCTTTCGCCGCATGATATCGGTCCGGCTTTTTGCACGCAACGTTCACGCCACTGCCCCAGCGGCTAGCTTGACGAGGCAAAACGGAGACCATACCATTCGCGCCGCACACAAGGTTGGCGCAACCGAGCACCGCACGAAAGGATAGATATGAAGATCACCGACGTCAGGACAACGCGATTCAAGTGTATCACGCGCACCGAGCGCGACACCGACGGTCACGGGCACCCGGGACCGGAACGGGAAACGACGAGCACTATGCTTCAGATCGACACGGACGAGGGTGTGAGCGGATACTGGTTCGGGGCCAACCCGTCCGTAATGGAGACTGTCATAAAGCCCGCGATCGTTGGCAAGGATCCATTCATGAGAGAGGAGATTTGGCACGACCTGAACGAGCGTCAGCGCCTGAACATGGGCACTATGTCGGACAAGGTCCTTTGCTCGGTTGACCTGGCGCTGTGGGACCTCGCCGGTCGGGCGCTCGACATCCCTTGCTACAAGATGCTCGGAGGATACCGGGACAAGGTTCCAGCATATGCCAGCACTATGTGCGGCGACGACCTCGAGAACGGACTCGCCACACCAAAGGACTACGCGAACCTCGCCGAGTGGGCGATGAAGCGTGGCTACCCGGCCTACAAACTGCACACTTGGCAACCCCCGTATGAGGGGGCTCCCTCCGTTAAGCGCGACCTCGAAGCCTGTGCGGCTGTGCGCGAAGTTGTCGGCCCGGACGTGGCATGCATGCTCGATCCGTATCACTACTACGATCGTGAGGCAGCGCTTGCTCTGGCCAAGGGACTCGAAGAACTGGACTACTACTGGATGGAAGAGCCTATGGATGAGCACAGCATGTCGTCCTATATCTGGCTTACGGCGAACACGTCACTCGCGATCTGCGGCCCGGAGACGTGCGAAGGAAAGATGTATATCCGCGCAGAATGGATCAAAAACAACGCGTGCGACATCAGCCGGTGCGGTGTCGGCGACGTAGGCGGACTCACCCCGCTGGTCAAAACGATCCATCTGTGTGAATCATTCGGGATTCGCTGCGAAATCCACGGCGGAGGGTTCGGCAACCTAACGGCCCTGTGCGCAATGAAGAACGGCGAATTCTACGAGCGCGGCCTACTTCACCCATTCCTGGATCACGAACAGCCGGCGGAATGGCTGCACGAGATCGCCGACCCGATGGATGAACAGGGCTTCGTGCACATCTCGCAGTTGCCGGGGTTAGGGATGAACATCAACTTCGACTATATCGAAATGAATAAAATCTGACCTAAACGCAGGGGCAAGAGAAGCCTCATAGGGTTGGATCCTGCTAGTCCCCACTTCTGTTCCAACGAGACGAAGATTCACTACTAGTACTATGCGTTTTGATCTTTATAGGATTTTGCAATGGAGTTCCAACATTACACCTCCCAAAATGCATCTGCCTGGAACGAGATCGCCGAGATTCGGCACAAATCGACACAGCCGGCGAGTTACTATTCTGAGGGGCATACTTCTCTCGATACTCGCCTAGTAGCGGCGGCTGGTGAACTAAACGGGATCTCAGTGCTACAATTACAATGTTCTACTGGTGAGGAAACGCTCTCTTGGGCGATTCTCGGAGCCAAGGCAACAGGCGTCGACATTAGTGAACGGCAAATTGAGTTTGGAAGGGAAAAGGCAGCGGAAGCCGGTGTCGAGGCCTCGTTTGTCGTCGCAGATGTGTTAGATCTTCCGGCCAAAATTTCGAACGGATCCTTCGACATCGTGCATACCGGCGGTGGATCTATCGCGTGGTTGCCCGACCTCGATCGATGGGCTGCGAGCGTTGCATCATCTCTACGTCCTGGGGGGCGACTGCTCCT
>DPVD01000122.1:6167-6501 GCA_003526745.1 Candidatus Latescibacterota bacterium | reverse complement strand
GCAATTTCCGGCAGTCCGCGCGGCTCACCGGCTAGGTGGACCACCGCGTCCATGCCGTCGCAGGCGGCCACCATAGCCGCCTCGTCGGTGATCTCGGCCTGCACGAAGGGCCAGTCCGTCTGCAGCGGTATGTGCTCGCGCGTTTGGCCGCGAAACACCGTGGCCTCTTCCGGCCGCGTCATATCGAGCAGGCGCAGCTCGTGCCCGCGCGTTTCTAGCTCGGCGATGAGCTGGCGCCCGATAAAACCGCACGCACCGGTGATGACCACCTTCATCGTTTTATCCCCTATAAAGGTTAATTGGTGCGGTAAGGTTGCTACCCTCCCGCTTCACC
>DPVD01000122.1:1822-5858 GCA_003526745.1 Candidatus Latescibacterota bacterium | reverse complement strand
CACCAGGATGATACCACGGGGAGTTGGCCGAGTAATCGGCTGGCTCCCCATTTTTCAAGGCCACAACAAAAGCGTATGCTGTCGCTTCGTGAGGCGTTTGAAAGGCAAAAGGATAGTTCTTTTAAGTTGACGATATCTCCTTCACCCGCTCTTCTGGTAGAGCCCCGCTGTAGACTCGCAGATCGGCGATACTGCCTGCAAAAGTGCCCTGAGCTCCGGAACCGATCGTCAAGGGCTGAGCATTCGCCAGATCGAATGTGTGGCGCCCGGTCGTCTGCGACGCCGCCACACGCTCGCCGTTTACGTAGAGTCTTAGTTCCTTGGCCTCACGCACGGCGGTCAGGTGCGTCCATTCCACACCGATGTCCCGGTCGTAACTGACGACCTGTCCCAGTTCGCTCGCGTAGACGCGGCCGAGGGTGTCATCGGGGTCGACATCGATGGCGCGGCTGATGCAAGAGCCCGTTGCTGCGAAAAGGCGGCCCCGGAACGCCGCCATCGTTGGCACTCGGCACCAAGACGCGGTCTCGTCGACCGAAAAGTCCGGCCGGCTCGCCAGGCTGTTCATCAGCGTCCAATGTCCGTCAGTCTCGTAGCGCCATATCTGCGCCTTCGGGATCACGCCAGCGTAGAGCTTGCCGTTGTAGACGATCAGGTTATTGATCTCGTTGATCTCCCGATGCTCCCCCTCGGGAAGGCCCACCCGGCCGGTGTTGATCCATTCACCGCCTTCCCACCGTAAGACATATCCCTGCGGCCAGGTGCCGGCCCACAACTTACCCTGAGCGGTCTGAAATGCGTGTGTCTGAGAAATCCCGTGCGGTTCTCGTGAAAGGCAGGTCCACGTGCAGCCACCTTCAAACCGATAGTGATTCCGGTGCGTGGCACCATACAGAATCCCGTCCACAGGGAACAGATTCTCGAAGTTGTCGCCGTCAGGGGCCCCGCAGTCGACCCAGCCTCGTCCGTCATATTTGTAGCAGTGGCCGCCGCCGACCCGGTCTAGGCCGACATACAGATCGCCGTCGAAACTGGCCATGCTCAGCACCCGCACGCTGGCGCCGACCTGCCCAAGGTCGCGCCATTCCTGGCCGCCCTGATACTCGAACACGCGTGAAAGGGCTGGCTCGAAGTCCTTCCCCTGAGCCCGAACCCAGTCCCACACCCCGGTGCCCGCAAAGAGCCGACCCTCGTGGATGATCATCGACTGAACCGACAGGTGGCGGGGGTTACTGCCAAGCCGTCCGCAGTCCTCCCAGTCGGTGCCGCCGGCCCATCGGAAGACCCGTGCCGCGTCCATTGCGTCGTCCGCATCGGCGATACCGGCGTAGAGTTCACCCTCAAATGCGACTAACGCGGAGACCAGGGAATTGCTTTGCCACGGTTTGCCGCAGTCCTCCCACGCCCCGATGTAGCCATCGTCGATGCCGAAATGAACGTGACGGGTGTCGGACATCGAGCTGTATCCGGCTGAGCTGCCGGCGACCTGCAAATTGAAACCACAGCGGCAGGACGGGTCGAACTTGGCCAGCACATCCCCGAACACCCCGCGCATGGGCGATTCACACCGCACCCATACCGCAATCGAAAAGTCCTCGTTGCCCAGTTGGAGGTCAGGTGCGGCAGGCACCTCGATCAGGCTACTGTTACCGTTGAAGTAGGCAGCTCCCTCAGCGGCACTTTCGGGACCGTCGATGAATTCGACGTGATGAGCCATCCCGTGATTATTGCCTGCAATATCGCGCGCATCTTTTTGAAGCGGCCAGTGGCTCATCAGCTGCTGTTTAGTCACTGTGAACTGTCTCCTGAGCAGTAGAAATGGGGCCTATTGGATCGTGGTGCGCACGTTCTTCCCGCCACCCCGCACTTTACCGGAACATATATATGCAAGAAGCGTTATATCATTGAAGGCTGATTGGTGGGGTGAGGTTGCTATCCCTCCCGCTTCACCACCAAGATGAAACCACGGGGAGTTGGCTGACGCGCAATCGGCCGGCTCCCCGTTTTTTTGATGTGTGAGAGGTTGTTGCAAGTAGGAGGGTACAAAAAAAACGATTTCTCAGGGCACCGAATTTGTGAATCGGAGGTGGACGCCTATTGGGTCGTGATGCGTGCTCACTCTTCATCCTTGTCTTCTGCTTCGGATTTCGATGATTCAGCCTTGTTCTTCATAAAGAAGAAGTATCCCACGCCAAAGACTGCACCCGACGTCGCTGCCAATTTCAGAATCCCGTTAACGGTTTCCGTTCTAATCCTTCCACCCGGTTCTGAGCTTACCACTAATAAGATGAATCCGACTAAAAAAACTGCCCCAGCGGAGCAGATCAAAGTGATAACTAATGCCCAGACAACCTGCACCACAGGACTTATAATTTCACTTTCATAATCCGGGTCAGCAGTGTTCAAAAATTCCAAGTAATGACGTCGTAACCAGGAATCTTCATCAGAGATGGTATAAGGAGGCTCTTGGTCTGTGTCTGAATCCTCGTCGTCTTGGAATAGCCGCTGCTGTTTGGTGCGATTTTCCATTATTAAGCCGTAACTCTCGCCTTCTCCCGCGCAGACTTCACGCGATCAGATATTGTCTCGGCCATTCAAATCCTCCCAAGGCTTTAGTCGCATACGCTAAGTGTCCCAGACTTTGAGTAGGTCGTTGCCCCGCCGTCACCCTGAGCGATTTTTACTTTCGATCAGCTGACGCAGGACTCACAAACAAGGGCGGGGCGCGCCCCGTCCCCATTCGGGATGTGCGTATCGTAGTCATCCCGGACCGCCCTGTCGGAACCGCAGAAGTCACACTTCCCTTGTTTCGGGTAGTCACCCACAGCCATTATTGCCATCTGTGAAATCTCGGTGCGCTCTGCGGCCGCTTTCTCGCGCTTATTCACCTGTTCCTCAAGCTGCATACGCAGCTTCTGGTGCGTCTCCGTCGTCAGCATGCGCCTGAAAATTTCGTCCAGAGCCGGGTCATCCAGATTGCCACCATCGAACAGCGTGTGAAAGGCTGCGCGACGCACACGCGCGTCCTCATCCTCCAACAGTCGGTAGAGCGCATTCCAGACCTCGTCGATCCGTCGGCGAACATGACAGGGACACAGATTATCCGCCGCTTCGAGACGGTCATCGACATTCGGGCTGTCCGCGAGGCGCACGAGTCGCCAGATTTCTTCACCCGTGACACGCTCTTCTTTCCCCTTGAGCGCCTGCCGTTGATACTTGTTCATCCTCACCTTAGCCATACCCACCTCTTGGAACGATGGATCAGGTCAGCTCCTAATAGGGACAGCAGCGGAACAACCACCAAGGCGAGTTTAACTCACCACCCCTTAAAGGGCCCAGTCCATCCTCTGGGCGTCAGACAAGTGCAACGCAAAATACCTTTGTCTTGTCATTGAATACCGATCCAAATCCCTGACGGTCGCCTACCCACTCCAGGCGCTTTCGGACCGGCCAATCACGAGGCCCCAACGGCCAGATGTCGTGGAATTCCACTAGGACCTGATCCCTATCCTCAAGGGCATTGATCAGCGCAGGACCCAGATGATTCAAGAGAAACTCTTCCGTGGCTGCCGGACCTTGGGCAGAAGTATCGAGGTTGACCAGAATCCGAACGCAATCTTCGGTATCCAGGAATGACTCGACATCGGCGAAGCACTCTCTGTAGACATCCAGTGCGGAAACACCATCTGTGACCCGCTGCAGGTGCGAAAGGTCAGTCGCAGGTTTGTGGTCATCTGGATAAACGAGGCACGGTCCACACTGCCATCGTTGCATCTCTTCTCCCACTTGTAGCACTACGTCATCCAGAATTACTGAATTCCAAGCATCTCGTGCGGCGTAATAGCTCATGGGATCTCCCCAGCGGGGTTCGCCATTGTCAATCTGCAACTGCCACTTTCTGTATGCCATCCTAGGCTCCCCCCAGGGCAAAGCCGTTAATCATCACCTTGTGATATCGTAGACTTTATTCCAGGTCCGATAGACGGTCTTCGATTTCCATTCAATCTGGTCTGATCCAGTAATCGGTTTGGCCACC
>DPVD01000122.1:0-1433 GCA_003526745.1 Candidatus Latescibacterota bacterium | reverse complement strand
GTCCACAAAAGGCGTGCTCGGCTTTGGGCTACCATCCGTGGACCCAGTGCCCCAGGTCGGGGAACCATATGAAGTCAACAACGGTGGAAAGGGCTACACCGAAGAGATAGCCTACGATGAATCCGTACCATAGCGGCAACGATCGACGGTAGAGGCGGACCCCTCCTAAGCGCATGACGAGCAATTTGCTAATCCACACGACAAGCAGGCTGAATCCGTATCGGCTTGTGGGGAAGGCGATCGCTGCGGGATGGAACGGCCACCAGCTCCACCGGTTACGGATGTGGATGAGCACGAAGGCCTGAAACATGCCCGCGCCCCACACGGCCCACTTCCCCGGGTCCGCGTACTGCAGCCTGGTGCCCTCGACGAAGGGTACAAGTTGAACGAGGTGACTCCAATCGCC
Source organism: Candidatus Latescibacterota bacterium (assembly GCA_003526745.1). Lineage (GTDB taxonomy): Bacteria > Latescibacterota > UBA2968 > UBA2968 > UBA2968 > UBA2968. The sequence goes on along the minus strand of DPVD01000122.1, from coordinate 1,027 downwards.
GTCGTACAGAGGGCCGTTCATTCCACCGTCTGCGTAGCTGCGATACATTGAGTCACTGACCGTGAAGAGGCATCCCGCGATGTAGGCGACGGGAATCGCACCCCAAATCAAGGGGTGCCGCCGAAGGTGATTACCGAGCATCTTGAAGTAGTGGGGAATGGACATGGTGCCCGTCAGCCGGATTGGCATGCCGGCGAGCGCGTTCCGGTTGACCATCCACATGGTGGTCAGAGTTCCCGGTGACAGATTCGCGGTTCCTCCCAACAACCTCATGACCGTAGCGCCTTTGTCAGCTCCGAGACCTGCGTTCCCTCCGGGTGAAAGAAAAGTGAATCCTGTAGCGGCCGCATACTTGGCGACGCCAAAGAGGGCGACGAAAATGAGAGCGAGTTGGACGCAGGTCGCCCACAGATCCATGCCAGCTGACACGCACCAGCCTCCAAGAAAAAGCACGCTGGCAGCCAATCCGAGCCACGCGGTTCGGTAGCCAATGGGAACACCGTCATCCTGACTTCGGTTCGTGCTCAGCGCTCTGTTGAGCGTGTCCTTCAGGTGGGCCCGTGAGATCCAGAGCGACCAACCGACGAGCAGGACCAGGGCGCCGTGTGACTCCAACATCAGGATCTCTATCGATCCGGCTTGCTGTCCCTGCAACCCTACTGAGAACCCCGTCCGGTTGATGATGCCTTCCTTGATGATGTTGACCACGTTGTAAAACCAGAAGCTGAAGAGCAAATCCAGGGGACATAAGTATGAGAGTCCCATGATCACGGGCTGGATTCGAAGGTAGTAGTCGGGGAAGTCGCGGCCCAACGGGACTGCCATGGATCGCCAATGGTCGAACAGACGTATGTGGGGGATCGTGTGGACGAAGTAACCTGCGACGTTCCAGCACAGGATTCCGGCGGCGAAGACGAAGCCGATCCAGAATACAGGGGTGTAGAAGACAGCCGGAAACCGACGACCCGGTTCTTCTGCGAGCATATCCGTCGGGAATGCGGACATAGGGAATGTGAGCCGCTCGATC
>DPVD01000277.1:0-3700 GCA_003526745.1 Candidatus Latescibacterota bacterium | reverse complement strand
AACGGAGGCTGCAGGAGCCCGCCGCCGTGGTTGTTGCACATGCAGATACCAAGGATACCCTGCTCTGCGGCTGACTCAACGTATTCACCCAACCGCCCGATGTGCGAACAATTAAAGATTTCAACCACCGCCACCGACCTCGCTCGGGCCTTCTCGATCGCAAGATCCATCGACGCGTGACAGATCGTCTGCCCGAATCCCCACCCGCCATCCACAACAGCCGACGCGTCCGCTTCCTTCTTTACTGAAATGTGCTGCCCTGGTTTCACGCGACCTTCGGACAAGGCATTGCAATACTGCACGACGCGGATCACACCGTGTGAGTCGTGCCCCATCACGTTTGCCAGAACAAGAGAATGCGCGATAAGCTTCGCTTCCTCCGCACCCAGTCCTGCACCGGAAAAGACCTTCGTGCAATCAGCTTCCAGTTTCTCGATTTTGAATACTGGCATACGCCTCCTTTACGTCTCGTGTAGCTAAATCTGCTCCACCTTATGATCGTCAGACTACGACCATAAGCAAGCCGGTTCCTCTAGTTTTTGAGGCTATCGATTATCGCCTGGATCGACGCTCTCTGGTCGTCCCCGGGGACCAATGCCAGCACCCTATTGAGATGGACAAGAGGCAATCCGACTGACCACAATCGAACAGAGTCCGCGCAAGGTTCTAGTGCTCGCCCAGATGAACAGGACCTTCTGCCGGGACACCCCTGACGACCAAGGCTGATACCTCCAGATTCTGCAGCTAAAAACAGACTACACCAAAGTCAAACCAAGCCCGTATCAATCCCGATTCCAGACGGGCCGCATCTCACAGCACGATCTCGGCTTCCGCAAGCTTATTCTCGCCAAGCAGAGCGGTCTCGCCATCGAGATCTCAATGGCTATGACCCAGACGGGAACAGTGGGTATGAGTAGGCAGACGAGCACAGCGACGCCCCAGACACCTGCGAACCACACAGGGGGAACACCGTGCAGACCCATATACACGAATGCGGGTATGGTTACCCACCAAGTGGACATTCCATACCCGCCTTATTTTCAAGCCGGTCCAAAATATGAACCGCCCCTATCTATAGCATGGGTGCCTTACGACTCAACACCTGCACAGCCAGTCCCCAGGGATCCCTGAGCATGGCGAGTACATCGCCGTCCTCCCTGTGCCAGACATCACCGACAGGGGTCGCACCTGCCTCCATCAACCGAGCACGATCGCGGTCCACGTTTTCCGAGTAGAACGCCAAGTGCAGAATTAGTGGGTCCTGCGACGCGTAGTCGGGCGTCGGGACGTCCGGGTTAGCATAAATTTCAAACATTACGTTGCCCCCATCGTCGGCGAGAAAGGTCATAAAATTCGGTCCGGGCCCCTGCCGAACCTGCTTCATGCCCAAGTTCGCGCAGTACCATTCTGAGACAGCGTTTGGATCGTCGACCATGAAAGCAACGTGTTCAACTCGCATCGTATCCTCCCCTATTCGATTACAGCCGGTATATCCGGCATCCCTTCCAGTTGGAGGTCCTCCGCCAGGTGGCACCGTACCTGGTGGCCGGATTCGACCTCGCGGAGTTCCGGAACTTCCTCCCGACACCGATCCTCTGCATACGGACACCTTGGATGAAACGCACACCCCGGCGGCGCATTAGACGGATCCGCCACATCACCTGACAACAGCACCTGTTTCTTCTTGGCTTTTGGTCGCGGAATTGGCACGGACGAGAGCAGCGCTTCCGTATACGGATGCTGTGGGTGGTCAAACAGCCTATCCACGTCTGCGATTTCAACGATCCGCCCTACATACATCACGGCGACCCGATCCGCAATGTGACGAACCACACTCAGGTCGTGTGCGACGAACAGATACGTCAGCCCTAGGTCTCTCTGCAACTCCTGAAGCAAGTTCAGAGCCTGAGCCTGGACGGACACGTCGAGCGCCGAGACCGGCTCATCCGCGACGACAAGCTTCGGGTTCAACGCGAGTGCACGCGCGATTCCGATACGCTGCCGCTGGCCTCCACTGAACGCGTGCGGATAGCGCCTCAGGAAATGCGGCTGCAGGCCTACTCGCACAAGGAGCTCACTCACCCGTTCCTCGCGCTCCGCACGACTTTCCATGCCGTTCACAAGAAGTGGCTCGCCCACGATATCCAAAACGGTCATTCGCGGGTTCAGAGACGCATAAGGATCCTGAAAGATCATCTGCATATGACGACGCAGACCTTTTAACGTTTCGTGCGTCGCGCCCGCGACATCAACCATCTCGCCGTTTACTCTGAAGTTTACGCGCCCCGAAGTCGGCGCCAGCGCGCGCAAAATCGTACGGCCGACCGTCGTCTTGCCCGAACCGCTTTCACCAACGAGGCCGAGACATTCACCTTCATACAGGTCGAAGGTCACATCGTTGACCGCTTTGACGTGCCCCACGACATTGTTGAAAAACCCCTTCGTGATTGGGAAAAACTTCCTCAGATCTCTGACTTCGAGAAGGGTCTGCTTATCAGCCACGAGCCACCTCCTCCCGATACAACACGCAGGCCACATCGTGACCTTCCTCCACCGTGATCAGTTCAGGACGTTCACCGACGCTGCAAACCCCTTCGATTGCGTCCTGACAACGTGGATGAAAAGGACACCCGGGGAGTCGTGTGAAGGGATCCGGTATCGATCCCTCGATCGTCTGGAGTTCAGACTTTCGGTCTCCGCCCACGCCAGGGATCGACCGCATCAAAGCTTTTGTATATGGGTGCTGTGGGTGTTCGAAGATACGCTCTACCGATCCCTGCTCCACAACTCTACCCAGATACATCACGGCGACTTCGTCAGCCACTTCTGCAACCACACCCAGATCGTGTGTGATCAGCATGATCGACATGTGATACTCTTCCTGGAGCTCTCGCATCAGCTCGAGAATCTGAGCCTGAATCGTCACGTCGAGCGCGGTGGTGGGTTCGTCCGCGATCAGGACCTCGGGACGGGTAATGAGCGCCATGGCAATCATGACCCGCTGCCGCATCCCGCCGGAGAATTCGTGAGGGTAGGCATGAATGCGCTGGGAGGCATCCGGAATCCCGACTTCCTCGAGAGCCTCGATCGCGCGGTTGAGCGCCTTCGGTCCCCGCAGGCCCTCATGGATCTCAAGCGGCTCGATGAGCTGGGTGGAGATCCTGAGGTAGGGGTTGAGGGAGGTCATCGGATCCTGGAAGATCATTGAGATCCTCTTGCCGCGGATTCCGCGCAGGTCCGAGCCGGAACATTGGAGGAGGTCGACACCATCAAAGAGCGCCTGACCGGAGTGAATCCGGCCGGGAGGCTGGGGAACGAGGCCAAGCAGCGAGTAGCAGGTCACACTCTTTCCCGAGCCGGACTCTCCCACGATTCCGATTGTCTGGCCGGCCTCGAGGGAAAAGGAGACATCCTCCACGGCGTGCACGACCCCGGTCCGGGTGTGGAAGCGAGTCGTGAGATTGCGGACTTCGAGAAGAGGCATGCGGGGACAATGAAGGGCGATCGGTGATTCATCAACGACCAACCTTCGGGCGCAGAGGGGAATATGCGAGCACCCCCGGGGCGGGCCCTAGCTGCTCGCCGGTGGCTTGCGGCGCGAACGGACGGAGAAATTGATGGGGAGGCCGAGGGAGCGGTTCTCCTTGCGGAGCCGCACGGGGCGCGCGAGCGTAAGGGCGTGTCCCATACCCGACTGTTC
>DPVD01000497.1:14920-26716 GCA_003526745.1 Candidatus Latescibacterota bacterium | reverse complement strand
ACGCCGAATCGATGACGGTCATCGCGACAGAATTGGTGCCGATCCCCGAGAACCTCTCCTTCGACGAAGCCGCGGTCGCCCAGCCGGCGGCAATCGCCTACCACGCCGTCGTCGGCAGGGCCGCGATAAAGGAAGGCGAAACAGTCTTGATCCAGGGCTGCGGACCGATCGGTCTTTCGGCCATGATGCTGGCCAAGCTGCAGGGCGCCCGCGTCATCTCGACGGACATCGTGGACTACCGTGTCCAGAAAGCCAGAGAGCTCGGAGCGGAACTGGCGCTCAACTCCAGCAAGGAGGACGTCTTTGCCCCCATCCGGGACATGACCTCAGGGCAGGGTGTCGACAAGGTCATCGAGTGCGTCGGAGCGGATCAGGACGAGACGATTCCACAGGCAGTGGAGGCGGTTCGGTCATCAGGCCTGGTCGTTGTCGTTGGTTCTTTTGCCTCCAACCGAGCGACGGTTCCGATCATCGACTTCAAATTCAGTGAAAAATCACTTATCGGCTCTCAGGGGATGCCAGAAGGATACGGACCTATTTTCGAGCTTATGTCCTTCGGCAAGCTGGATGTCAACCGGCTCATCTCGCACCGCATCCCGCTAGATCAGGCACCGCACGCCCTCAGCCTGATGGATCGCAAAGACGAAGATGTCCTCAAGGTCGTTCTCAAGCCTCAGACTTGACCCGAGCTCGGCAGATCTTGTGCAAATCGACAGCATTTTATCCGCACGAACTCTTAACAAGATATTCCTTGTAGACATTACTCGGGGGCCAACTCGTATGTGCCGCTCCTCAGGGCAGCCGTTGCCCCTTAGACGGGCACGTAGAAACCACTCAGCATGCAGTGGAGGATCTCGACAGTTCACCTATGGTGACAGTGTGGCCAGCCGACCGGTTTGGTCCTGCAAAGGCGAAGAGAACGCAGAGAGGGCACGAGCAGAAAACTGAGGACATTGCGAGGGTAAAGGATCTTAGAGGGACGACTCGGCGTTCCGTGTTCGCGAGGCCGATCTGCGCCCGCTGTGTTGAGTTTCTAATTCAGATTACGGCAGGGGCGTCACCCGCCTCTTTCGGCAGGCGTCGTTGCTTGCGCATTTCCTGATACGACTCGGACGAGCCGTCGTGCAACGTCCCGAACCAGCGATCAAGCGGTACGGTCACTGTCCCATAATTGCACTCGAAATAGCGGTGATGCAGGTAGTGGAAGAAAGTATCGATGCTGATACCCTCACTGTCATCCTTCAGCACTAGTCGATCGAAGCCGGTGTGACCGAGAGCAGGATTCAGCGCTGGACGCTGCATCACGTAGAGCATGTGGATTGGGTGTGACGGGATCACGAAGAAGATGATCCAGCGCGTGAAATAGATCAGGTGCTCAATCGGGTGCATCGACAGACCCGACCAGGGACCCACATTCGTGTTCTTGTGGTGCAGGTAGTGTGCGTTGTCGTAGAGCCAGCGCCAGTGTGAGATCCGGTGAACGAGATAGAAGTGCAGGTCTTGCCAAAACGGCAGCACAAAGGCGAGCACTATGAAGTAGACCGGGTTCTCCGCGAACGTAATCATCGGGGCCCAGCCATTCCCATAGGCCCACAGCATGAAGACTTCGTAGATCGTCCAGATCGTCGCTCCGCTCGCCATCGACCAGAACACGTTGTCCCAGACTTGGTCCTTGAACAGGAAAGCTCTGCTGTTTGCGCTCGGCCAGCGCGAATTGTATTTGAAGCGTGTGCCCTGGACTCTTCGCCAATAGAGGATCCCGTGCAGTGTTGCCCCTACGATTGCAAGCATCACGTAGTTGCGGACGAACATTGGCCAGATCCAGTCAAAGCTCAGCTGACTGAACGTCGCGATGTCACTTGCACCGGGCTGGATATAGTTCCAGGTCACATACCCCAAACCATAGTAGAGCACCGCGCCAAAGGGCCAAAGGAATCCCGGGAAACCAAGGAAAAATTTGGCCAGCCTGCGGGGCTGAATCGGCCACGCGAACGGCATCGCCTTCCCCAAAATCCGCGGCGTCCACTCACCTTTGGGATCCCTTGTCTCGTTGCCGTCGTCTAGGCTTTTCTTTTCTTTTATAGTCGCCATATGTCGACTAGGCTAAGTAAGCTCGCCCTCGTCGTCAAGCGAGAAGGCAGGCGTTTATTCACAACATTATGGCTATCGGTCCAAGAGACCTCTCTAACGTTTATGCCGTAGAAACCATCGGCTGCGATTAAGCACTGCCACCTTCTACTCAGGATAGACAACCTGACAGCTTAAGCGTTGCGCATAGTTGCGCTACTTTAACATTCTGCACTGATGCAGTATCACAATCCTGAGCAGATACGACACTTCCATCGCGGGCCTTGGGGGCTGACACTTTGGCTACAGGTCAATACACCATCTGGAAGACAACCGAAGCCGACATACCCGACCTCGAGACCATCACGGGTCGGAACGAGGCGTCCCAGCAAAGGTGGACGGTCATACCACCCCGAGAATTGTATGATGATCGTCGAGACGGAGGGTAAGACGAGTGGAAGTGTCTATGCGGTTCTTAAACGACCACCTCTATGGAAGAAGGAGATGGTCCTGCCATTTCCGTAGCTGGTCTCGCTAATTGTGAAAAAGGAATACCGAAACCAAGGTGCCGGGACTTTTCTGATTCGCGCGGTGGAAAAAGAGGTGCGTTCCAGGGGTCACGGCAGGATACATCTTGGCGTTGACCCTTTAGAAAACCCGGGTGCAAAGCGACTCTAAGAAAGACTGGGCTATAAAGACCTGTCCCCCGAACTCTACCGATCGAGCTACACCATCCCAACCAAAGACGGCAGCAAGCGAAAGATCAGCGAATGGCTGGTTGCCGTGGTAAAGGAGTTGGGTTAGGAAGACCATTTATGAAAGGAGCAAACTTGAGCGATTCAGTTTATGATCCGTGGGCGAATATCACGACACGAAACGGCATTCAGGGGGATTTAGTCATCTCCGCTCTACAGAAATCGATACGCAGGGGGCTGACGGAGAAGGCCGTCACCTTCGCATACGAGATGTATATCACGAGCGAGCAATTCGAGGACAAGCTTTGGCGACGCCTTCAGGCCATCTCCGTCGAGGATGTCGGCTTTGGAGACTTGAGCGCGCCCGTCCTTATCAACACTCTCAACCTAATGCGCCAGAATTTCCCATACGCTGACGGCGATCGCCCTCTCTTCTTCGTTCATGCGATCCGATACCTGTCGACGGCCAAGAAAGATCGGACTAGCGACAACCTGAAGAACATCGTCAAGTTCGAGTCTGCCCACGGTCGCGTCCCAGAAGTACCCGACTTCGCGCTCGATAAGCACACGGAACAGGGACGCGCCATGGGACGCGACCTGAAACACTTCCTAGAGGAAGGCAGTCGGCTCGAGAACGAGATACCCGTCGAAGAGAACTACCGATCACGGCTGCTCGACCTGATTGACAGTATCGAGAAGGAGGAAGTGAAGCCGGTCTCGAACGCCTTCACTTACGACGGATGGCAGGCCTAGAGCGCCACTAACGAGAGCAGCCTGCTCTCCAAAACCCGAGTGTTTCTTAAAGAATCTGTACCGCGGCTGTGTGTCTGCTGCAAGCTCAGCCGCCTAAGGGCCAACCTTCAGTCTGGAGGAGTCAGATGAGCAGCGAACGGAATCCCGTTACCAACCGAAGTGCTTGGCGTCCTGATGAGATGGACACTGACCAATCTTGGTCGTTTACCCTAGACGAGGCGCACCTTCAAGATCTTGAGAAAGCACTCGAAGGCGTACGGAATAAACCCTTCGAGCGGATCACACGTGAAGACTTTCCACTGCCATCGATGTCTGGTCTCCTTCAGGATCTCTTGACCGAAGTCCGCGACGGTCGCGGCTTTGTCAGGTTGAGCGGAATACCGACGGAGTTCGACTATCCGGATATCGAGCGCCTCTATTGGGGCATGTGTACGCATCTTGGAACGGGCATCACACAGAACAGTGAGACGGGTCTGATCCATTACATCACGGATGGTGAACTGGCTCCGAAGGACGGGGCTCGCATCCTCGGCAAGCCCAGACCGTCGAAGCTGCACGTTGATCTGACGGATGTTGTCGGGCTTTTCTGCGTAAAGCAGGCACCTGACAACCCGCTCAGCCTCGTGGCCAGCTCGATGACGGTCTACAATGAAATACTCGCTCGACATCCGGATTACATCGAAAGGCTCGAGCGAGGCTATCACTGGAACCGAAAGGGACCTCACGGCAGCGAGAAATCCCATTCAGAATTCCGAATCCCGGCCTGGAGTAAATCGGATAGTGTCGTTTCGTGTCGCTTTCACGCAGGCTGGATTCACGGCGGTCAAAATGCGGCAGGGCTTGAAATGTCGGATCAGGATGCGGAGATCTTCGCATTCATCGACGAGGTGTCAGTCGAAAACGCCTTCGCCTTCCAGTTGGGGCCTGGCGACGTCGGCTTCTGGAACAATTACACGACCTTCCACGGACGACAGGGATTTGCCGAGACGAATGACGAGTCACAGAAGCGGGTGCTCCTGCGCGTCTGGCTAGACCTTGATAGCATTCGTCCGTTTGCCGACGAAGGTCGCGTCAGATACGGCGCCATCCGCCACGGACAGCTTGGATGGACCGCAGAAGAGGTCCTGAGCGGTAGAAACCTGTCTCCACACAACCGCCACACCAACGGCGTCCCCGTAGCCGGATAGCCAAGAGATTCTGTAGTATAGGTGTCTAAACTGGACCACCTTACCGTCTCCTTTGTAACTACAGATCTGGAGGAACACCTTATCTCACTTAGCCAAGAACAGATCGAGCAGTATCACAAAGACGGCTATCTACTCGTCTCAGGCCTGATCCCGGAGGATGTCGTTGTGCGGGCAGAATCTGCGATGTGGCGATTGATGGATATGGATGCGGATGATCCCACCACTTGGGATCGTGTCCCATCGGACGCAGACGAGTATGTGGAAGGTCGAGGCGTCGTGACCTTCAACGGTGTCACCGACCCAGACCTCATGGCCTGTGCGTCGGAGTCCTACCTGACTGTGGTTGCCCAGCTCCTTGGAGAACCTGTCGGATCACTCCATCCTCCAGAGGCTGTCCATACCCAGAACCTGCTCCGTCGCGATGTGGCCTGGTCGCTTCCCCGTCCGCACGTCGACGGCATCCCGAAGGAACACATGCATCGGACGTTTCCAGGGCCTTACCGCATCGCGAGCCTGGTCTACCTTAGTGATACGGAGCACAGGGGAGGAAACACGTTCGCGTGGCCCAGATCGCACACCAGAATCCGGAAGCTCGCAGAATCGGACCCCGTTGCGTACGAGCACCTCTACGATCTCAACAAGGATGTCCCTTCGCTCGACCTGGGCGAGCCGATTGAGCTTCAGCCACGACGCGGTGACATCCTCTTCTTCCAGCATCTTTTCGGCCATAATGGCTCCGCGAACATACTCTCGAAGCCGCGGTTTATGATGCGTTACTTCTGCTCTTGCGATCGCTGCTATTCGACGTGGTCAAAGGTCGACGACTGGGGTCACTGGACGCCGTAGCATCATCTCGAGTAGATGTGGGCTTGTTGTCAGATGCAACGGGTCAACAAAGAGTACGCTGAACTTGACACAGCTTGGATTCAAGGTGAAATAGCTTCAGGTAGGGATTCCCTGGTGGAAGCAGGATGGATAGACGACCGGGAGTACCAAGTGAACACGCACAAGATCAAATACCAGATCCTGAATACACATCAGAAAAGTAGAACCAAGAACTTCCGTGACGTGGAGGCTCACGCGACCCCGGAAGAGCTGAAGCAGTTGGACTTATCGGGGTATCTTCTCAAAGAGCGAATGTTCCAGAGCGAGCATCTGGATCAGCTTCGCGAAGCAGTCGATAAGCTGTTTGAAGCTGAGGTTGACCTTGAGAAACGGGAAACTCGCGAAAGGTCTTGGGGTCCGATTCTCCGGTATCTAGAAGACAAGGATCCGGTCTTCCTTGAGCTGATTCGCTACCAACCGATCCTCTCTATTGCCAAGGCCATGATGGGCCCGATCCTGCGGCTGCGCGGACTTAGCTCGCGTATCAGCTTCCCGGGAGAAGAGATTCAGTCGGCGCCATATCACCAGCATCTGCGTGTAAATCAGATCCCCCGACCACCGTGGTTCTCCGATCCACACAGTCTTGATGCTTTGATCTATCTTGACGACTTGAACGAGGACGCGGGACTTGTCTACCTCGTCCCGGGTTCTCACGCCTGGCAGGATCGCGAGCCCCCATACCGGCAGTACGACCCGCTGGACGACGAAGTGAGTTTTGCCATACCGGCCGGAAGCGTGGTCCTAATGCACGGAAACCTGTGGCATCGGACCGGTCCGACTGTGGGCACGCGTCGGCGGATGCTGATCCTGAGCTACACACCATCTTGGTTGTGTCGGTCCCCGCACGGGACCAAGCCCGAGGACGGACTGACCGACGCGGCGCTCAAAAACGCCGATCAAGAACTTCGTGAGCTGCTCGGTGTCGAGGGGAAGACCTGATCTTACGAGGTTATCACTCTCTTGACCTGCCGATCGTTCGCGGGGTTGAACGTTACCAAGATCCACGACAGTATCAGCTCCAAACAGACTTCACGGATTCTGACTCCGGGACCCATACTGTCGCATACTCCGAGATCAAGTCGGACGGACTTCACGAGTGGACGGCACGAGCGATTTTAACTAATAAGGGATAATACAGGGCGGTCCGAACTCTACGACCTAGCCGCCGATCCATACGAGAGCCTCAGCGGACTGGGTCCGGCCGCGGGCAGCACAGCTGCCGCAACCGTGACGAGACTGGATTCTTGGCTCAACCAGCTCAGAAACTGAAGAGGAAGCACATGCTGAAGTATCACCGCGTTCCTGATGAGGACATCCAGCACTTTGACCAGCAGGGATACCTGATCGTTCGCAACGCACTAGACGAAGAGACGGTCGAAAGACTTATTCGTGCAGGCGACAGCCTAGTCACGAGCGATTTGCGCACGAACAGACAACTGAACCCAACAGGTCTGTATGACGGGTTCCGAAACTCCATCGCCCTACACGATGACTTCATCCCTCTGATCGATCACGAGCGGATCCTTCCGACGGTCGTCCATCTGCTCGGGGCGAACCTTCACGTCATGACATCGCATCTGATCGTCAAGCAGCCCGACTCTGAAGATGCGCCGATCTCGACACGCCTCCCAGGTTGGCACCGGGACTATGCTCAGGCTATGCACGACATGGGAAACGTGGCGATCCCACGGCTTCTTGTGAAGTGCGCCTACTACCTGACCGACCTCACGGAAAAGAACCGTGGCGTCACGATGATCGCTCCGGGGAGCCACCTGCTGACCAACCGGCCCGAGCTACACGACGGCGAGGTCGATCCCATCGGTGCTATCGAACCCAGCCTGGCACCCGGTGACTGTCTGATCTTCGAGAACAGGCTGTTCCATGCCGGCGCAGCACACCGGGGTCCCGATCCCAGGAAAGCCATCATGATCGGCTACGGATACCGCTGGGTCGTCCCCATGGATTACGTCCGACAGGAGCAGGCCTTCATCGACAAGCTTACACCACTCCAGCGCTACCTAGTAGGCGAAGAGTTGGAGCACGTAGAGGAGTTTCAGTTCCAGGGCGGGCGCAACCCCATCGCCGAATGGTGCGACAAGCACGAGATTCCAAGGGCACGCCATCCCGCCACACAGACAGCGATCGCCTGAATAAGCTACTAGGATCAGTCCGGGTTCAAGTGGGGCGAGAACGGCCTCGCCGAACTCGCGCCTGTCAGTGACGTCGTTGTAATCGTTCTCAGATTTTCCACGGCAGTCAACATAACCGCCTCACTTAGCGCAACCGTATTCCCTTTCGCCTAAACCGACACGACGGTCCTGGATCAGATTGATGCCGGTTCGGTCACCAGAAAGCTCGAAGAATCCAAGTCTGCAGAAGCGCACGAGAGGAGTCACTATGCTCAGAGCATTCAGCTTTGGAGCCAGCACGGCCCAAGGTACGCGAGACACAGAGGGAGGCGGATTCATCGCTCGTATCGGCAAGAGACTAGATGAGGACGGAAAGGGTGTGGCAGAAAACTTTGGGATCGGTGGACACACGACCGACGACATGCTGCCAAGGCTTCTGGAGATCCCCGTTCACGGCGCGAACGACATCGCCATCGTGACGTTGGGGATCAACGATGTACCTCGATCACCCGATCCGAAACCGCAGAAGCGAGTTCCCCTCGAACGCCACGACAAGAACATCCACCAGATCCTTGAAACCTTGCATGGTCGGTGTCGCGTCCTCTACATCACGCAGTATCCGGTCAACTACGAGCAGCGTGGATTAAACAAGCAGGTCGTCGAATCTTATGTGAACATCGGACGTCAGGTCGCTCATGAGATCGGAACGGACATCCTCGACATCCACGCGGAAATCGATCAGGCGAAATACGAATCCTACATTGACGAAGACGGCATGCACTTCAACTCCGCGGGCCACGCCTATATCGCCAACCGCATCTGGTCACATCTCAAGCAGTCGGGTCTTTTGGAGGGATAGTGCACAGCTCCACACTCAGATCATCTGATTTCAACATCCAGATCAACGGGCGCACTCCCTCGCTCAGCGAGTCCTTCGACACTTTTCGCCTGTCTGATCGAATAGGCATCGTCACGGACAAACCGCTCGACGGCCTGGGCGCCGCGACGCTCATTCTCTCCGGCGTAACTGCTTTCTACGACTGCTACCGTGAAATTTCGAGCGACTTCTTCGCCTATCCGGATTTCTACAATCTGCAGGTTTCCAAGCCGCTCACACAGTACGGGATGTTCGACATCTGGCCCGACCACAAAAGTTCGATGCTGCCGGGCGATCCTAACGGGAGACTCGGGTCAATCGGCAATCGGGCCATCACGATCCTCGTCGTGCCGGAAGGCGATGCGGATGTGTGGTCACCACCGGACGATGGTGTCACTAGGGCGGTGTTGGAGAGCGTTCGGCGATGTGTGCGGATGTGTCTAGTTTACAGCCCGGAAGGTCGTGTGGATCAACAGGAAATCGTGATTAACTGTTCGAAAGTGGACATCGAGTCCTGGGGAACTCAGATCATTGATGGCAGCGGATGGGATCAGGCTAACTCAGCCACGAAGCGATGGCGCGACGCCTGCGTGGGGGGTAATATCGAGCAGTCTTTCAGACACGTCGACCTTTCAACCGCACTCTCGATCTTGATGTCTCTGTGAGTGTTCGGTTTCCCTGACCTTCCTAGTATGCCTTAGCCTTGGCGAAGGCTGCTGGTTTCTCCCTGAATTTTCAGAAGGAATCCCCACACACTACTACGTGACGACCCTCGTGCTAAATCAGAGGCTCAGTGCCACGCAGCCTTGTCTACGACGTTAAGAAGATCCTCACCACGCGCAAACCGGTGCGCGTTCTCGATTAGCAGATCCAACATGCGCTCTTCTACACTTCCAAAATCCTGCACGGCCACGTGCGGGGTGAGAATCGCGTTTCGAAGCGTCCAGAGCTTGTGATCGGGCGGCAGCGGCTCGATTTCGTAGACATCGAGCCCGCAGCCCGCGATCGCACCACTCTCGACGGCATTGGCAAGGTCATCGATCCGGGTAGTCATCCCACGGCCTATGTTAATGAAGTATGCCGATGGCTTCATCCGGGCGAACCGTTCACGATTCCACATGCCTTCCGTCGCCGGTGTATGCGGAACCGTCACGAGCACAAAGTCGGCCTGAGGCAACAGATCATCGATCGCCTCCGGAGTGTGGCGAGAGACGTAGTCAGGCGGATCCTCCTCCCATCGTCCATCGACGCCAAGAACGGTCATACCGAACGCTGAGCAAAGTCGGGCTGCTTCCGTCCCGATGCCACCCACCCCGACGATAAGCGCGGTCGAAGCCGACAGATCTAAAGAAGGTTTCTCGGGCGCGTCTTTGTCCCACGCGGCCTGCCGCTGCGAATCGAGGTAGTAGGGAAGCCCGCGAGCCAGACCAAGGACATACATCATGATGTGCTGCCCGATGTGGTCGCTGAAGACACCTCGCGGATTGCAGACGACGACGGGATGATCGATCAGCTCTTTATAGTAGTAGCCGGCCGGCGGAGCTGCCTGCGCACTCTGTATCCACGCGAGCTTGTTGGCTGTCTTCAAGGTGTCTAGGGGCACGACACCGTATGCGGCTTCCGCATACGCCAGCGCCTCCTTCGCGTCGGCATCGGCCTGTGGAGCAACGACCTCGTATTCGGGCAACTCCTCCTGCAGCCGTGGAAGCCATCTGGCACGTCTATCATCGAACGGGGGCATCAATACGAGCCTTGGCACGTCATCTTCTCCTTCATCCGGATGCGGTTTGGCTGGTCGTAACTGCGAAGGGCCGATCGCACGAGGATCTTCATCAACCCTCGAACAAACCAATATAGAGACGGAGCCCCTATGGTCACCTAAACGAAAGGCCGCGAGCCAGACAGATTGTCAAACCACAGAGGATAAGGATTTCGAGGTAGAAAAACTACTCGGCTGGATAGGAACGGTTGTTGCGCAGTAGGATGTCTTTCAGCCTGCTACGAGCTCGGAAAAGCCGGGACTTTACGGTCCCAGTTGAGCAGGACAGGACGGAAGCCACTTCGTCATACGAGAGATCGTCAATTTCCCTCAGAACAATCACCTGCCGCCACAGATCCGGAAGCTCTTGGAGGGCCCGGCTCAGAATCTCCTCCGCCTCCTTGGCCTCAAGCGAGGCTTCAGTACGAAAGGGACCCGGTGTTCGGTCGAACATTTCCTCGATTATATCTTCGCGGCGGCGAGACATCGAGATCCGCCAATCCTTCCAACGGTTGACGGCGACACGATACAGCCAGGTGTAAAACTGTGAATCGCCGCGAAAATTGCGGATCGACTGGTGTGCCTTGATGCTCACATCCTGCAGCAAATCTTCGGCGACGTCCCGGTCGCCTGTCAGGCCGAATAGAGTCGAGTAGATGCGGTCACGATACTCGGCCAGCAAAGTGGAAAAAGCGCGATCGTCGCCCTGGATAGCTCGCTGGACGAGCACGGCGTTCGAGAATGATTCGGGAATCAGGGACAGGGCATTGGGGGGGATTCTGCGACGGACAAGCGAGCCTCAAGGCAAGATAGTAAATGCTTACTTACATGGACAAGGTTATGGATTGTCCACGTGCTGTCAAGCAGTGAAACTGAGGTCAGGGTACATAGAAGGGGCGCCATCTCCCCCTGAGATAGCGCCCCTCACGTCTGAAATGTGCGCGGCGTAAGAGACCTAGCCGAGCTTCATCACGTTCGCGGCCTGGAGTCCCTTCGGACCCTCCTGGACTTCGAACGTTACCGATTCACCCTCGGCTAGTGTCTTGAAGCCCTCGCCCTCGATCGCCGAGAAATGCACGAAAACGTCTTCACCACCGTCTTGCTCAATGAAACCAAAGCCTTTGGAATCGTTAAACCACTTCACTTTACCTTCTGGCAACTAGCTTCACCACCTCTCTCAAACGTAGAATCCGTGCAAATCATCGAGAGCTGAAACAGGCGTGGCCGCTTACGCAGTCCTTTGCCGTGTCCTAACGATTCTGATCAATTGCACACGGGGGGATAGGAATACTTCTATTTCAAAAAAGATTATCTACTTCGCATCAAGCCGTCAACACAATTCGACAGGGATATCTGAAACCGACAATGTCACAAAATAACTCGACCCCTACTCAACCCGGGCCAGAACGAATACCGAGCGGGCGCCTGGAGTTGGAACGCGGGG
>DPVD01000497.1:8957-14647 GCA_003526745.1 Candidatus Latescibacterota bacterium | reverse complement strand
GGCCAGAACGAATACCGATCGTGCGCCTGGAGTTGGAACGCGGGGAAGACGCGCGAGGAACGCCTCTTAAACGGGTAAATAATCTTCGGAAGGATGCACACCGACCACCGGGTTACAAACCAGCTCGCACCGTTTCACGCCCACCCCAACCTCGCTCATCATTCGGAGCAATGCGTAATGGCCTTCCTGGACAGGATAACAATGGAGAAGGTCCGTAAGCTCTCGAAGCACGCAGGCGCTGTCTGGCAATTCGAAGACTTAACAGATATCTTTGCGAGTACAATTCGTTGCTCTGTCTTAACAAGTACGCTGCATTCATGCAACAATGGAGAAGCACATGCCAAGTCTGACCCCTGATCAGATCTGTTCATACGAGACCGCGGGTTTCCTGATCGTTCGCGAGGCATTCCGGCAGGTCGACGTTGATCGCATCCTCGAGTTCGCCAAAACCGATCCGGTCCTGGAATCCGACACCAAGTTCAACCAGAACTACGACAAAGATGGCATCGAAACGAAACTCGTTTACCGTGGTGGTCTGTCTGATGACATCTACAGCGCCTACGGTCAAAGTGAGCGAATCATCTCGCCCTGCCAGGACCTTTATGGCGAGGGTATACGTCACTTCTACCACTTGAACATGCAGAAGGAGCCGAACACGGGCGGCTGGCAATATCACCAGGACTACGGGTATCACTACGAGGAGTTCCTCTACCCAAAATTCATCAGCGTGATGGTGGCCCTGAATCCAGCGACTCGAGACAACGGCTGTCTGAGAGTCGTGCCCGGGTCACATAAGCTAGGTCGTCTCGAGCACCGACAGTCGGGATCTCAGCTGATCACAGATCCCGAGAGACTCGCCTTCGTTCTGGAGGAGATGGATGAGGCCTACTGCGAGCTGAGCGCGGGTGACGCCCTCTTCTTTGACGGTAACATTCTTCACGCCTCTGGACCCAACCTCAGCGACACGCCGAGATGGTCAATGATCTACGCTTACGTCCCCGCCTCGAACACCTGCGTCCTCGACGAGACCCCGAAAGACCTGAGCGAGGAGCCGATCGAGCCGCTCGACGACGACGCGGTGGCTGCAATCGCTGCGCTTCACTGGCAGACGATCCAATCCGCCCTTGCCTAATAGCTCGGGTGCCGATCAATGCACTGGTGTTCCCATTTCGCAGAGGATCCAGTTCACGGTCTTCAACCGCACGGACAGTGTCAGAAAGCTCGGGGAGGACTTCTGGTAGGGAATCGCCAGCGGTGCGGAGACCGAGGAGACGACAATGGAAACCGCAAATCGAGAATCGCAGGAGAAAGGCAGCACAGGACGAGACAGTCGCTTCACCCATCTCGACGCCACCTAAACGATACCAGCGTCAACATCGGGAATCACGATATTGTTTTGTTCGACTAGCGCATACATTACCCCTGACTCCCGATTTAGAAAGCTAAGGCGACCATCAGGCAGCGGAGCCACCGGAATACTCGCGACAAACGCTGCCTAAAGGCGAGGCGTCACGTACCGCCGGTCGATGCGTTGCCCCTTGAGAGCGAGGCTTTAGGTCCAGGGACTGACATCCCTGGCTATTCACTTTCGCCCCTTTGGGACTAGATCATCTGCCTCCCCACCATAGCTTTAGCGACGACGGGTGGTTCGCACACTTTTGAGGTCTTGAATGAAACCAAACATTGTATTCGCCTTCGCCGACGACTGGGGTCGCTACGCCAGCGCCTACGCCAAGTTTGAGGGCGATCGCTCTCTGAACACCCTGATCAACACACCCAATTTCGACCGCATCGCAAGAGAGGGCGCGATCTTCAAGAACGCCTTTGTCCCAGCACCGCACTGCACACCTTGTCGAAGCTCGATACTCTCAGGCTCCTACTTCTGGCAGACCGGGTTGGGGGCCATCCTCCAGGGCGCAAAATGGGACGAATCGATTCCTTCTTACCCACTCGAACTCGAGAAGTCCGGATATCACATAGGCTATACCTACAAGGTCTGGTCACCCGGCCAGACGATGAATGCACCATACGGTGCGGAACGGACGAAATACGAGAGCGCGGGCAGGCACTTTGGGCAGTTTTCCTTCTATGCAACCCAGAAGGTGAAAGGGCACGGTGTAGAGAGAGCCAAGCAGCTTCTGCTCGATGAAACGGGGTCCAATTTCTCGGACTTCCTGAATGCGCGCGAGGACGAAAAGCCCTTCTGCTACTGGTGGGGACCCACGAACACCCACAGGAAGTGGCAAAAAGGATCGGGCAAGGACCTCTGGGGGCTCGACCCTGACGACCTGGAGGGACGGTTGCCGGAATTTCTGCCCGACGTCCACGATATCAGAGAGGATGTCTGCGACTACCTGGGTGAGTGTCTGGCCTTCGATGCAGGACTGGGCGTGATCTTGGAAAAGCTCGAAGAAATCGGTGAACTCGACAATACGCTCTTCGTAGTGAGCGGCGACCACGGGATTCCGGGCATCCCCAGGGCAAAGTGCAACCTATACGACATCGGGTGCGAAGTCGCGCTCGCAGCGAGATGGCCAGGCCACATAGAAGCCGGTCGTGAGCTCGATGACTTCGTCAACTTGATGGACCTTGGTTCCACGTTCCTCGACGCCGCGGGTGTCGACATACCGGACTCCATGACAGGCAAAAGCCTTGTACCAGTCTTCGAGAGCACTCAAAGCGGTTTGGTCGATCAGGACCGGACCTTCGTTGTCACGGGACGCGAACGACACGTGGGTTTCGCACGAGAGGGATTCCTGCCTTACCCCCAACGAGCGATTCGAACAAGGGACTTTCTCTATGTCCACAACTTCGCTCCCGATCGGTGGCCTGCCGGTGACCCAATGGGACTGGACGACCCGAACACAGAGTCACCTGATTGGGAGTCGCTGCAGGAGGTCACCTACACAGCCTATCCTGACATGGACGCAAGCCCAACGAAGGCGTGGATGATCCATCATCGGGCAGAAGAGGGAATCCAGCGGGCCTTTGACCTTGGATTTGGCAAACGGCCTCAGGAAGAGCTATACGACCTCCGAGAGGATCCCGACTGCATGGATAACATAGCGGATCACGAGAACTTCGAGAAGACACGTAAAGCACTCTACGACCAGTTGATGAACGTTCTCAGAGAACAGGATGATCCGCGTGTCGTTGAGACGCCGTGTCGATTCGAACAGGAGCCGTATGCGTCCGACACACGTCCCAAGTCATGAATCTCGTGACCGATCCCATCAACTTCGCAGACAAGCTGTCCAAGTTCTCTGGCCACCTCGCGTGATCGCAGAGCTGAACCACTATCAATTTCGGTCGCTGGCTGGACGAGCACTTCCAGCTCAGGCTCGACAACAAGCCTCTCACTTGCCTCGCTTCATTCTCATCCCTATCCTCCCCCACCATGTCGATCTGCCCGTCCACCGAGTTCTCACTCGAAGCATTCCCTCTTGGCTTGAAGGGATGGCACCACATCCAATTCGCGTCGCCGCTTCGGATTCCCGTCACCCTCCCGATCGCTGTTTCAAAGAGCGCGTCTGGGGGGCCGACCATCGTCGTGACAGGTCTCGTGCACGGCGACGAGTTCGAGGGACCCTCAGCCATATCCCGTCTGTTCTTCGACCTGCAACTCCACGCCGGAACCTTCATCGGGCTGCCCCTCACGAATCCCTGGGCACACGCAGGACAATCCCGGAACACACCGAAGCACTTCGATGGTCTGAACCTGGCTCGTCAGTTTCCTGGTCTCGCAGAGGGTTCCCGAACCCAGCAGCTTGCGCACCTGCTCTACCAATGGGTCACAGGGCTCCTCGGCCCGAACGATCTGCTCATTGACCTGCATAGCGCAGGATCGCGATACGAGTATCTCTCAATGGTTGGCTACCACCCGACGGATGACGATACCGAGTCAGCTTCCCGCGAACTCGCCGCAGCTTTTGGGTTCAGAAACCTGTGGCAAATTCCCGACTCGCCGTCCTCTCGACGCACTCTCAACGGATCGATTGCGCGTGCTGGCATTCCCACCATCGGCACCGAGGTCCGCGGTTTCGGCGGGCTGAGGTCATTAGATGTCGACCTTCTTGTGAACGGGATCCGCAGAGTCCTTGCCGTCAAGGGAATGGTTGCAGACGAGCCACCGACGACCGAAGACGTTCCTATTCAGACCACCCATCAAATCGTCTTCTCCACAAGCGGCCTGTTCAACGCCGATGTCGATCTTGCAGACACAGTCCAAGCTGGCCAGCCACTCGGTCGAGTCTTGACCATTCAGGGAGAGACAGTCGAAACGCTCATTGCTCCTGTCGACGGTCAGGTGTGGGCAATAAGGCGGTTTGCGTCGGTGCATCCGAGCGATATAGCGTTTCTTATTGCGCAGCCTATATAGAAATTCCAGTTGAGGTTCAGAGTTCAGCAAGAGTGTAAGGCAACCGCAATGGGATGAACTTTTTGCGAACAAACACCCACAGATGGTTTCTTCATTCGCAGCTACGTATCACTGCGTGGTCTCTTCCCGGCAGGGCTTCTAGGCCAGGGTCTACTCCGAAACCCTCCACGTCTTCTGTCGTTCCACTTTTTGGTTTGTAGGAGTCAGAATGGGCTACCCTAGCGTCTACCCAACAGGATCGACCATCTACGATCCGAAGGAGTGCTTCAACGGCTACACCTGTTTCAGAACACACGAGGGTGTCGTTCTGATCGACATGAACGGCAACGTCGTGCATCTCTGGAAGGGGCTGGAGGGGTTTCCCGCAAAGCCAATGCCGGGCGGCTTTGTCTTTGGAAGCACCGCTCGAAGAAACCCGAAATACGGTTACCTGGACATGGAAGACCTTGTCCTGGTCGATTGGAACGGGAACGTGGTGTGGAAGTATGCGAAGTACGATCGGGTAAAGGATGGACGGAAGCAGAAATGGATGGCACGGGTCCATCATGACTTCCAGGTCGAGGGGAATCCAGTCGGATACTACGCACCGGGGATGGAACCCTCACCGATCGGGAAACCCATACTTATGCTAGGACACAAGAACACCGAAGCGCCGCATATCGCGCCAGGCAACATTCTAGATGACACAATCATCGTCGTCTCATGGGAGGGGAAGGTCACCTGGGAGTGGCGATTCAGCGATCACATCGAGGAGATGGGTTTCAGTGAAGCTGCGCGGAACACGATGCATCGAAACCCAAACATCGTGCCGGCAGGTGGAGGAATGGGAGACTGGGCCCATGTAAATAGCCTATCCAGGCTGGGTCCAAACCGATGGCAGGCCAAGGATAAACGGTTCCACAGAGACAACCTGATCGTCAGTTGTCGTCAGACCAACACGCTGATGATCATAAACCGTAGAAAACCGTTCAACATCGTGTGGCGTGTCGGCCCCGATTACGGTAAATCAGAATCTCTGCGCAGACTGGGTCCAATCATCGGACCCCATCACGTTCATATGATCCCAAAGGGCCTTCCGGGCGAAGGAAACATCCTCGTGTTCGACAACGGCGGACGCGGAGGCTATGGCGAACCTAATCCCGGGGCGACAACAGGTCACAACAACGTCATTCGTCCCTGGTCACGTGTGATCGAATTCGACCCGACGACGCTCGATATCGTATGGGAGTATACGGCTCAGGCAGGGGGCGCCGCCCCTGTAGTTCAGGACAGCCGCTTCTACAGCGTACTCGTCAGTTCTGCGCAAAGACTA
>DPVD01000497.1:5098-8672 GCA_003526745.1 Candidatus Latescibacterota bacterium | reverse complement strand
TCTGCGCAAAGACTACCGAACGGAAATACGCTCATCACCGAAGGTGGCGATGGTCGTTTCCTCGAAGTCACCAAAGACTGCGACATCGTGTGGGAGTATATCAGCCCATACGTCGACCCGAAGTTCAACCACAACCAGGTCTACCGCGCCTACCGAATCCCGTATGACTGGGTCCCCCAACTCGATTCACCCCGAGAGAAGGCCATCGCACGTCTCGACAACAGCAAGTTCAGAGTGGATGACTCCGGCACGAAACGAGCAACAGTCGCGACGCTGAAAAGAGGTGGACGGGTAAACACCGATCCGTCGCTATGTGTAATACCGACCCCTTAACACCTCCGTTGCTGTCGCACGGTCGGACACTTAGCCGCGAAGCCTATCCCAAGGGGACTCGTCGGTAACGTCGACCAAGGGCGGGCCCTCGAACACCGCGGGTGAAAGGATTGCAAGGAACACGAGCGTGTCTTCACCTGCGTTGTAGGTTCCGTGCACGACGTCCACCGGTATGTGAGCCGAATCACCTGGACCCAGAATCCGCTTTTCTCGATCGACCCACTGCTCCGCCTTCCCGCTCACGACGTAGATGATCTCTTCCATCGCCGGGTGACGATGGAACTTGTGGGCCTGTCCTGCGGGCATCGAAACCCGCACTAGCATAAGGTGCTCCGCTTCGGTCAGGCCCGCGCGACTGATCCACTCGTGGGGTCCCCAAGGAAGTTCATCGATCTCTACGTCGTCCTGCTTGATAAATCGTAATAGCTCTTTCTTGCTCACATGGTGCTCCGGGGAGTCAGCGTTTAGAGGCTAGGAACTGAGTAATTCTACAGTCCAGTTTGTTATTTGACATTTGACCGTTACGACCGTGCCACCACCGCGCAAACATGCTCCTGCGTGAAATCACAAAATACCCCCTACGGCCCCACCCATAAGCCTTACATTCCTCTGCGCTCGATGAATCGTCATCTGCGTTGAAGAGCCTTTCAGGTCTCCTCGAACGGATGCATCGGTCTCCTGCGGTGCTGATACTCGAAGGTCCTCATATCCGCCGCCGTCGCCCCGTCGGTATTGACGCGAATCAACTCCGCACAAACCGGCTCGAATGCCGCTACAGGTGCGTGAACGCCTTTGGCGACGAGGATTTGGAAGTCTTTGGGGTCGAGACCGATACTGGTCACCACCCCCAGACTCACAGGTACAACCCGCCGCGACGTCAGGCTGATCGTAAGTCCCGTATCTGTCGTGACCACGGTCGTCGGTCCCATATCGAAGTGCGTATAGCCGCCGTGTCGGATCTCTCTTTCTTCGAATCTGCCATCGTGTACGCTCTTCACGGTCACGTCAGCCTCTAGTGGTGCCCCGTGTCGGTCATCCGTCTTCCCACCCATGGACAGACGTAGTTTTGCACCGATGCCTGCTTCACGGGCCGCTTTCTGCGAGGGGTCGTCGTACAGGCAAACGAAGGCGGTTGTGTCAGCGCGCCGGTGTAATTCGTGCGCGATCAGTGTACTATCGGCCGCCGATCCCCCACCGACATTGTCACCCATGTCGAGGAGACATATCGGACCCATTTTCGACACGGCCATCGAGACCGCCTCTTCCACCGTGACGTACTCGCCCACGAACTCCTCACGATGGTCGAGCAAGTAGGCCACCATCTCGTTGGCCAGCCTCTGTGCAAGTTCAGGGTCGTCATCGGTCACGACGACTGCCGCCGATCCCATCTCCTCTACATCGCCGTATGGGAACCCGAGGATCACGCTGTTCGACAGGACGCCTGGTTGGTTGAGCTGTGCGTTCGCGAGCTCGTAGAGCGGAAGACACGGCCATTGCGTTGTCCCTTGTCGCTCGATGTTGATCCCAAACGCGGGAAACGTCGCACGTTGGACCGGGTTGATCTCTCTGCGCAAAGTGCGCCGCATCAGGTTCACAGCCTCGTATCCACGATCGAGTTGATCCAGGTGCGGGTTCGACCGATAGGCGATCGTGACATTGCAAGCGTCTACCATCCGCTGCGACAGGTTGGCGTGCGGGTCGATCACGCAGATAATCGGCTTCTCAGGTCCGGCCTGATCCCGCAACCGCGTCAGCCAGTGGCCGTCGAGGTCGCGGTATTCGCCTCCTTCACCCGCGTTCGCTCCGTGCGGGGAGACCAAGAAACCATCCAGTTCACCGGCCTCATCAATAGCACCGAACATCAGTTCCATCAGCTCATCGCACGTGTCCCGTGTAATTGTACCGGATGGCGACGTCCCAGCGTGGAAAATCGGAACCGATTCAATATCCGCCTTCTCGAGCCCATCGAGGAATCCCGTGATCTGATGCAGTCCACCACCGAAGGCTTCTCGTATCTCGTCCCCAAACAGGACCCCGTCACGACGAAACAGATCGATCGTCGTCGGTGTCACCGCAAATGTGTTCGACTCGTGCATCAACGACAGAATACCTACACGCATCTGCGCTCCTCCTAGGTCTAGGCCCGATCAAGTGTTACTTTACAAGACACTGACTTACTCCATGCCAGTCAACCGGGAGAGAGCCTGCGTGGATCGTAGTCGAAGCGATGATCACTGTAGCGATCGTGTAAGGGCTACGCGCCCTCACACGACAACTATCACACCACAAAACCAGCAGGAGCCATGTCCGACAAACCACTGAACGTCCTCTTCCTATTCGCCGACCAGATGCACGCCTTCGCGATGGGCTGCATGGGAAACAACGAAATCAAGACACCCAACCTTGACAAGCTAGCCGAGCAGGGCGTCCTCTTCAGGAACTGCTACTCGAACGCGCCTGTCTGTACGCCCTTCCGGGCCACGCTTGTATCTGGACTCTACGGAACACAGACGGACACGCTCAGAAACAGCGCTTATATACCAGACGGTACACGAACTCTCGCAGCCTCACTTAACGATGGTGGCGTACGGACCAGCTGGGTCGGCAAGTGGCATCTCGGCGACAAAGGCAACATTCCTATCCCGCCAGAGCTTCGCGCTGACTTCACTGACTTCATCGGATACCAGTGCTACAACGATTTCCTCCACGGCGTGAAGTTCTTCAATGAGGATCACGTCGAACACGTCTACGACCACCACCGAACAGATGTCACGACGGATATCGCGATCGAGCGTCTCGAAAAGATCAAGGATCAGCCCTTCGCGATGTTCGTCTCGTATCAGAACCCGCACTACCCGGAGCAGCCGGCACGGCGTTTCGAGCAGATGTATACTGATGCCCAGTTGACCCGCAGACCGAACGCGTCCGATGTAGAGCCCTATACAAATACACAGAGCCCTCCGAGTCCGAAGCCACGAGAAAACGATCCGATCTACCAAAAATACGGTGGCAATCTGGACGAGTATCTTCGCCAGTACTACGCGATGGTCACCCAGCTCGACGACAACGTGGGCCGGATGATGCAGGCTCTCGAGGAGATGGGCATTGCTGACAACACTGTCGTCGTCTTCACGTCGGATCACGGGGACATGCAGGGCAGCCAGGGCGCCGTGAACAAGGGTCTGCCTTGGGAAGAATCGAGTCGGATCCCGCTTATCGTCAGGACACCGGGCGGCGTTTC
>DPVD01000497.1:435-4704 GCA_003526745.1 Candidatus Latescibacterota bacterium | reverse complement strand
GAGGACAGCCTTGAAGGGAACAGCTTCGCAGATCTCACGCGCAGTCCCAATGCTTCGTCAATGGATCGAGCCATCTACGCGGAGATGAAGCCGTGGTGCATGATTCGTTACGGTGCTTTCAAACTCGTGGCAGACAAGGAGCCTTTCACCCTGACCCATCTGTTCGACCTCGAGAGTGATCCCTACGAGCTCAACAACCTGCTCGGCCATGCCGACCATGTAGACGCTCAGAGGAAACTCGCCACCAAGCTCGAGTCCTGGTGGCAGCGCGTCTCTTCCTAAAGAGCCCTTGTGACCCTCATCCATCAATCGAGGCTCGCTAGTCGCAGTCTTTTCGCTTGATAGATGGCCTGATAATAACAGAACTACTCCACGCCAGCTCTAGGGATAAAATGCGCTTCAGAGACTT
The DNA here is from genome assembly GCA_003526745.1 of Candidatus Latescibacterota bacterium. Classification (GTDB taxonomy): domain Bacteria; phylum Latescibacterota; class UBA2968; order UBA2968; family UBA2968; genus UBA2968. Next base: position 4,295 of record DPVD01000497.1, on the reverse strand, counting down.
CTTCAAAGGCAAAACCAGGCCAGTCATCTCGTTTGAAATCTACCCACCGAAGACCAAACGTGGTCTTCACGCACTCAAGAGTCGTTTATTACCCAAACTGATCGAGCTCGGTCCGAGCTACATTACTGTGACCTACGGGGCTGGCGGATCGACTCAGGGGGAAACACTCGAGATCGCATCAACCGTCAAAAACGAGCTAGGGCTGGAGGCTGCATGCCACCTCACCTGCGTTGGCGCCTCAAAGTCGGAGATCGACGACATCATCGGTCGCATCAGGACGGAGGGTATCAACAACATCGTCGCTCTGCGGGGAGACCCGCCAACGGGTCAGGATCAGTTTGTCGCTCACGAAGAGGGGTTCAACCACGCGAACGAACTGGTCGAACACATCCGGGCGACTGAGGATTCGAACAGCCGCGTAGGTCTGGCCGTAGCAGGCTATCCGGAGAAGCATCTGGAGGCCGAGAGTTTGGATGTCGACATCGAGAACCTTAAGCGTAAGGTTGACGCAGATGCCGACATCGTCATCACCCAGCTGTTCTACGACAACGATGCGTTCTACGACTATCGCGACAAAGTCGCCGCGGCCGGGATCGACATTCCGATCGTTCCCGGTCTTATGCCAATTCAATCTAGAAGTCAGGTCCAGCGGATCGCATCGCTCTGCGGCGCTACCTTGCCCAAGAACCTGCTTGGGCAAATCGAGGATGCCGGAGACGATGACGAGGCGGTTAAGGTCATCGGCACCGAGCAATGCACCGCTCAGAGCCAGGGCTTAATTCGGAACGGCGCACCTGGCATTCATTACTACGTGCTCAATCGCTCGCCCCAGATCCGCAGGATCGTGAGGGCACTGTAAACCTTCCTCGAATCCGGCAGCCAGATCCGCATAGCCGACTTCAAATGGCAAGGCCCCCGAGCACATTACTCAGGGAACCATCACTCGTTATCGACTGTCGCTAACCCATACCGTTTCTTAATCTCCTCCAGCCTGAGTGAAGGAGATCCCGACCTACTGACCGAAGGCAACGGCAAACACCAGAAAATCCGGGAACCCGATATCTCCGGATTGGTCGAAATCTGCATCGGTGCGGAAACCGTCTTCGCCAGTCCGTGTTCCGAAGACAGCCGCAAAGAGCAGAAAATCCGGGAACGCCGTCGAGCCATCCCCGTCTAGATCGCCGACCACGGCTGGCTCACTCGGGGGCCCCACGAAGGAGATGCCCGGTGTCAGACTCACGTCTCCGTTGGTGATCACGACACCCTCGAAAGAGGACCCAAGAAGTCCCTGGACCGAGATACTACCGCTTGAAGACGGTCCCCCAGCTGACCCGAATACGGCATCCAGCAGTGCCAGACCAGTCTCCTGCCTTGCCGCCGCAAACGTGACCAGCAGGACGGATAGCAGTGTCACCATGCACGATCTTCTGATTACCAAAGGCACCCTCCATTCAACCTACAGAATTTAGGCACTCGTGGACCCATAACAACCCCTACGCAGCTTACGAGAACCACCTCACACTTGCAACAAGTCTGCCTTTTCGAAAGATGATTCCTACCGCTTGTTTATAATTATGTTGCTGCTTTCCTGCTATTCTCGTGTCATGCGAGGTTATAGGTCCCGGAACCGTCGACCCATCCCCGATAATCGCTTAAATTACACCTCTTGATCAGACGGTCCCTATTAACCGGTTCTCAGCTCCAGCAGACGGAGGTCGCGCGTGAGTTTTGTGGTGGCGTTAGACCAAGGAACGACGAGTTCACGAGCAATCGTGTTCGACAAATCCGGTTCTATCGTATCGGTCGCCCAGAAGGAATTTGAGCAGCACTTCCCTTACCCTGGGTGGGTCGAGCACGACGCGAACGAAATCTGGGACACACAATCTGCTGTCACTTCGGAAGCCATAAAGTCCGCCGGCCTGTTGCCATCCCACATCGCGGCGGTCGGCATCGCGAATCAGCGTGAAACAACGCTGATCTGGGACCGCGCTTCGGGCGCACCCGTACACAACGCGATCGTCTGGCAGGACCGTCGAACGGCGTCCTGGTGTACCAAGCTGAAATCAGACGGCCATGAGGACACGGTTGTTGAACGAACCGGGCTGCTAATTGATCCCTACTTTTCGGCCACCAAGATAGCCTGGATTCTCGATAACGTGGAGGGCGCCCGCGCCCGGGCCGAATCCGGTGCACTGGCTTTTGGAACGGTGGACAGTTGGCTGCTCTGGAACCTGACGAACGGAAAATCCCACTGCACCGATGCCACCAATGCCTCGAGAACGGCTCTTTTCAATATTCACAAGCAGGACTGGGACGACGATCTTCTGGCCCTGTTTCGCGTGCCGCGGGCCTTGCTGCCGGAAGTACTCGATAGCGCCGCAGACTATGGCACCGCCGAAGTACAGTGGTTGGGCGCGCCAGTTATGATTGCCGGCATTGCAGGGGATCAGCACGCGGCTCTCGTGGGGCAGGCCTGCTTTTACCCGGGCATGGCCAAGAGCACTTACGGCACCGGCTGTTTTCTCATGCTCAATACGGGCGATAAGGCCGTTCGGTCCGAAAATCGGTTGCTGACCACCATGGCCTATCGGCTAAACGGCAAGCCCTGTTACGCGGTAGAAGGAAGTATTTTTGTTGCCGGTGCTGCCATGCAGTGGTTGAGGGACGGGCTCAAGCTGATTGCCCACGCCAATGAATCTTCCGCCCATGCGGAGGCGGTCGGAGTCGACAATCCGGTTTACCTGGTTCCGGCGTTTACCGGCCTGGGAGCCCCTCATTGGGATCCTCATGCTCGCGGCGCCATCATGGGCCTGACGCGGGATACGGGCATTGGCGAGATCGTTACCGCCGGCCTGCAGTCGGTCTGCTATCAGACCAAGGACCTGGTGCGGGCGATCCAGAACGACGGCGCCCGACTTGAATCGCTGCGCGTGGATGGCGGTATGGTGGTGAACGACTGGGTGATGAAGTTCCTGGCCGACATACTGAATGTCACCGTTGACCGGCCCCGGGTTACAGAGACAACCGCTCTCGGAGCTGCCTACCTTGCGGGACTACAGACAGGTATTTTTGACAACCTTGAGCAGATCTCCGCGCTCTGGGAATGCGAGCGGCAGTTCCATCCGGAAATGCGCCCGGCTTTGCGAGAATCTCTCTACGCTGGCTGGCTGGATGCTGTCGAGCGCGTCTGCAACAACTGAATCTCTCAATCAGCTGGTGCGTTCGAAGGCAATCAGGTGATCCGCCTCGACACGCACCGGCACATGCTCACCCAGGTTGAAATCCAGGTGACTGCGGAACAGGGCTTCGAACTCTGTGTCTTCGGAACACCGGAAACGGTAGAGCGTGGAAGTGCCGGCAAAGGTTTTCTCAACCACCTTTGGCTGCAGATCCGAGTCGGGGTCATGAACGATGTCATCGGGCCGGATCAGAACGTCTACCAGGGTGCCGGGTTCCCATTTGTAGGCCCGGTTGCCGTGGATCACGCCGAGCTCGGATTCAATAGTATCCGGCCCCAGGGCGGTGCCGGGGACGAATCCGCCCTGACCCACGAAGCTGGCAACGAAACGATTTGCCGGTTCATGGTAGAGGTTGTAGGGCACGTCCCACTGCTGGATCCTGCCGTCCCGCAACACAGCGACCTGATCGCACATGGCGAAGGCTTCCTGCTGGTCGTGGGTAACCAGAATGGCGCTGATGCCGAGCGTCTTCAGGATTTCGCGAACATCCAGGCTCAGCCGACGGCGCAGATCCGCGTCCAGATTGGAAAACGGCTCATCCAGCAAAATCAGCGTGGGCTCGGGTGCCAGGGCGCGGGCCAGGGCAACGCGCTGCTGCTGGCCGCCAGACAGTTCATGGGG
>DPVD01000497.1:0-147 GCA_003526745.1 Candidatus Latescibacterota bacterium | reverse complement strand
CTGGCCGCCAGACAGTTCATGGGGATAGTTGTCGGCCAGATCCTGCAGATGCACGACATTCAGTAGTTCCATGACCTTCTGCCGTTTCTCTGCCTTGTTCAGATTCCGCAGACCGAACCCCACGTTGTCAGCGATAGTCAGGTGCGG
>DPVD01000140.1:0-11552 GCA_003526745.1 Candidatus Latescibacterota bacterium | reverse complement strand
CACGCAACCAGGCTGTCGCTTCGCGTGTGACGATCTGCTCCTGCATCAGCGACTCTGGGATTTCGCTGACCCCCGGATCTCTCAGCACCGAGGGCATAAAGATGTGATCTCGGGGTCCGGTCAAGCCAAGCGGGTCCTTCTGATGTGCGGGAGACGGAGCGGTAAAGTCCCCGTAAGGTCGGTGCTGGAAGCCTGCCATCTGCCGCGATCCGATCAGGTGCATCTTCCCGACGGTGGCCGTTGCATATCCCTGATCACCCAGGTATGAGGCGATCGTCGGGATACCCGGACAGAGCACTGCACATTCAGAGGAGGGCCGTCCGGAAAGCATGGCTACACGGCTGGGGACACAAAGTGGATATTGACAGTAGGCCGTCTCGAAGTGAGATCCCCGCTCGATCAGACCGTCGAGGGTCGGAGTCCGACACGGCTCGCCACCCTGGGCCTCAGATCGTGCAGAAAGGAAGCGGTAACTGTGCTCGTCGCTCAGCAGGAACAGGATGTTCGGTTGCATCTGTATGCCTTTCATTCGTTAGACATCCGACCTGAAATATTCCCGTCACCCATTGCTGCATCGCGACGCCGCATCGTCAGTTCTCGCATACCTGCGACCTGATACATCTCGTCGATAATCTAAAGACCGTTGCTATCGTCGATCACCCGTCCCGAATCCACCGTCGAAGAACGTCTTCAGACCGGGGTTCTCCTGGATGTAGTTCTTCAGTTCAAGAACTATGTTCTCCTGAAGCTGAATACTGAGTCCTCCGTCCACGGGAAGAACGACCCCCGTGATGAACGCAGCTTCGTCCGAACAGAGGAAAGCCACGGCGTTGCCTACATCCGCAGGTGTACCCGTCCGTCGAACCGGGTATTGCAATTCCTCAAGATGGAAGCCTTCCACGTTCCCAACATCTTCCCAGAGACTCTCGAGATTCTCGGTAACCATATGCCCAGGTGCGATCGCATTCACCGTAATCCCGAGCGGGCCGAAGTCGATGGCCATCTGCCGGGTCAGACCGTTGACGGCCGCCTTGCCAGTCTCGTAGACCATCGTGTTTGCGGCCTGTAGGAGCCCGTGAACTGACGAGATATTGACGATTCGTCCGATCTCCATCGCAGGTGGTGCTCCGCGTCGTAGCCCACACCCGTCATACTGACCGGGATCGTATCCATCAGGCGGTCCCGAGGCCCGCATAGCCGGGACAGCGTACTTCGCGCCCAGGAAGTGGGCCATCACAAGCAAATTCATACCCTTGTGCCAGCTTTCGACTGTCGTTTCCAGGGCGCTCCCATCCTGCAGACCGATCACGCCATAGGCGTTCTGTACAAGAATATCCAAACGGCCGAATTCAGCGACCGCCCGATCCACCATCGATTTTGCTATGCCCTCCTGCGAAACATCCCCGATCATCGCAGAGGCTCCACCGCCCTCATCCTGGATCGTCACCGCCCTTGCGTTCGCACCTGCCTCGTCGATGTCAACGATCAGAACACTGGCTCCTTCTGCGGCCAGTTTGTCTGCGATACCACCACCGATACCAGTGGCCCCACCTGTCACGATGGCAACCTTGCCGTTAAGTCTTCCTTCTGCCACATCGAGCCTCCTTCGATCAGACACCAACCTTGCTCGCCCTAGCTGTCACATAGGATACGCTCGAATCGGGGTTTCCGCACACGATGGTCGGCACTCTCGAGAGACTCGTTTTGACATCCGGACCGTAGACGTGCTACTTGTCCACGCTCTCAGCAGTGCGAAACACGACTCCTCTTGGAGATCACCGTGATCATCAACAATGGCGGTCTCTCTCAGTCGCTCGACCAGATCGTCCTCTTCCCTTTCGACGACTTCAGTCGCGTGCCAGAAGCTGGCTCACTGCCATAAGCTTGGACTCATAGAGCCTGATCCAACATAGACGCAAACGAAAAAGGAGACAGATTGTGGCACTTTCCGATCCGACCCCAATGAGCGATTACGAAAAATTCATCTTCGACCTCAAGGGCTTCACCGTCATCCCCAGCGTCCTCACAGATGAAGAACTGGAGACTGTTCGGAAACACACCGACGTCTATTCGAACGACCCCGACAGTCTACCCGAGGAGCATCGGTCTCCAATCGCAGGACCAGCTGAATTCCTAATCGATCACCCGCGTGTGATGGGTATCCTGCAGGACGTGATCGATCCGAATCCGGAGCGACTTCGACTCGAAAGCGTATTCATCTCACGCCGGAAGGCGGGAGAGGACCACGTGCACTGGCGACCGCACGTCGGGGGCGTGAACCTGCACCCGTCGATGTCGTATCGCTACCACGATGGTCGGATCTACAGCGCTATGACACGCGTGGTGTGGGAGTTGAACGAAGTCGTGGAGGGCAAGGGTGGGACCTGCCTTGTCCCGGGATCGCACAAGGCCAACCTAGCGTCCGCACAGAACGGTAACTGGCCGGAGGAAGCAGATGATCCCGATTCGGGTGTATGGGAAACCTACGGATGTCCGGCGGGCAGCCTGGTCGTGTTCTCGGAGGGTACGAGGCACACAGGCGCCGACTGGACCAACGAGAACAATCCTCGGAACGCGATCCTGATCGCATACAACCACAGCACGGTCCGGTACCACGAACCGAAGCCCTGTATGAACCCTACGGTGATCGGCGGACTGGCAGAGTCACGACAAGACTTCTTCAAGGAAGTTTGGCAACTCTCAAACAAGCGCTGACTCAACTGGCAAGGCGGGCCTCAACGCTAATGATTTTCTCTGGAGCCAAGGTAAAGGCACCCCCGTATTTTTCACATTTCTGCGTCACCAGGCGACAGCCAATCCACGTCTATCCGTACCGCTGGGTCACAGAAAACTCGGAGGCAGGCTCCACTTAGGATCGGGATCTCTTTTGATCGCACCAGACAAAGGCCTGCCGTGATAGCCTACGAGTGCCAGCGCGTCAAAGTCCCACCGGTCTTCGAGAACTTGCCAAAGGTTCTCGGCGGATCTGGGCCAAGCCGGCAGACGCTATTCGAGTTCTTCCTGAACCGACCCTCTGTACCAGACTCGCCGGATCTTCCTTCTATCTCCAACAGCTGATCAGAGCCTTCTGCAACACCGGATACGACTAACCCACATTTCAAGGGAACGTCATCGGCTTTCTCCAAGATGCCGACCGCATTATTAGGGTCTGTTCGTTGGGCTCACCTACTCTCGTTCGAAGTTTACCCCGTCACCCACTACGCGCACGGATCCGGATGTCGCAACACCTTCCCAATTCAGGAATTTGCCGCCATCTGGCTGCAGCAAGAACGTAGTCTGGCCTAACTCTGTACGAATCTTGATACCGTATCCGCTCTCGACGGGCTCCGATTTCTCGATCGACGCCGTCTTTGATCCTGCAGACTTGTAAGGTCGAATCACCGTCACAAATGTCTGGAATGTAAACGGCGTTGGGGGCGTGTTCATCAGGTGATACTCGACCAGCTTGATCCTCGGTCTCGGAGGCGTGTCGAACTTGTCTGTGACTGAGGTCACGAGATCACGAGGCCATAGGAAATCAACATCACAGGCGGCGTCCCCGTTTACGACCCGTGCAGACGGTCCGTCGATTGCCATTTCAGTCGGGGCGTGCAAACGCCACTCGAACGAAGACGCTTCCGGCGCCTGGACCACATCGTAAACAACAATCACGTCCGGCTTCAGAAAGAGGATTTTCCGAGTGAAGCGGTCGAGTATGCCCTCATATGCATTACCCGCTTCTCCCACCACGTAGTCGAGCCGTTCGGACGTGTAAAAATCGGTTATCTCACCCCTAGCGTCGGCCGTACGCTTGCCCTGGCTCTCCCCGTTAACGGTAATGCTGTTAACCGACTTCGTGTGCCACATCCATTCTTTGTGGTGCTCGCTCCCGTAGCTGTCACGCCGGCCGGTCCGAATCAGCAGGCGCTCCCCGAACGCATACAGCAGAAAAGCGTTATTGGAATCGTATCCGTGACTCTGCGTTCCAAACGGGCTACTCTTGAACACGATCTCCACGTTCTCTTTCGCGTCGATCAGGTTCGTGTTCAGATACGCCTGTCCCACACCTTTGAACAACCTCGCTGTCGGAAGATCCGTCGGTTTCTTCGGTTTAATGCCCGGAAGAGCTCCACGGATGTAGTCCACATATCCGCGGGGACGATCCTCCTTCCCGTGCACATCGACATACCATTGCCAATGCGGGTTCCCAGCCTGCGCCGCGAAGACGCGCATCAGATTCACATTGTCGTCTGAATCGCGTCTTGCCGTCAGATCCCCGAACCCGCCCCCTCTCGTCCCAGGTGGTTGTAGATACATCGCATAGTAACCGACCTGTGAGTAATACGGTTTGTCGAAGGCGTTTATCTCCGTAGCCGCCCGCATAATGTCGGCCCACCACGTGAATCTGGACTGATAGCTGTTCCAGTAGGCCGTTCCCTCGTGCCATCCGCCATCGTCGTCGTTCCAAACCGGGTAGGTGTTCGCAAAGACATTCATCGCGAACCAGACCCACTCCTCCGCTCCTTTCACCTCACCAAGGAACGTGATTCCGATCTCACCGAGAAAATGCCAGGCCCTGTTCGCGTGACTGCCATAGGGTCGCCAGAAGTGGCGTGGATTGAGATGATCGTTCATCTCGTCGCCACGGATCTTCATCAATCCACGACACACATCCCGTTCCTCCTCAGTCAGGTAGTCGTAGAGGAAGGTGTATGTGCGGCAGAAATAGTAGTTGTAGGGCATCCCGGCTTCATCGTTGTAGCGGTAGCCAGTCGAACCTTTGGGATCCCACTCAGCGCAAGCCATCAGGATCCGCTTGGCCTCGGCAGCATAGGCTTCGTTGCCGTCGAGCAGCCACGTAAAGGCGAGCGTGGCCGCTCCGTTCATAGTCTTCTGGGTGTAACGCCGATTCCCCCACCAGACCTCACGCCATCGGTCACTTCCACGAACCATATCGTCGTCGTAAAGTGGCGGTTCTTCTGTTGGAACAGGATCTTCCAGCAATTCATTGCATTCCCCGACCAGGGCCTGGTAATGTGCCTGTAGATCGGTCTCTCTGCGAACCCTCAGATCTACAAGATCCTCGGGACGCAGGAACAAACGTGGATGAGTTCTGGGAATGCGGTCGATCAACTCCGCAAGATCCGGAAGCGGCATCTCTACTGCACTCTCCGGAATCGTGAACGCGCGTGTCTGGCTCCAAGACGAGCGCTCTCCCATCCGGCTGGTGAACTGAAATCGCCAGAAATACGATCCCGGAGAAAAAGTTCGAGTCGGTGTGTGGACGTTGTAGCTAATATCCTTGGCAGTATAGACCACATCTCTAAATGCGTCGTCCCCCGACACCTCCAAGATGTAGCTCACTGCATCTTGCTGAGGACGCCACGAGAAATTCGGCGGATTGACGGCGAGAGTCTCCTGCTGAACGGGCCGAAAACCCCAACGGCCGGGTTCTGCCGGTGCCTCATCAATCGTCACGCTCGCTTGCAGCGCCCCAAAAAACACCAATGTCATGAGCGTAATGCCAACTGCGTGGCTGTCGAGCAGGAACATCTTTATTTGTCTCCAATCTGACCGTCGAAAGAAGCGGGTAGCTTGACACTGAATGAGAGTGCGAGTATTTTCGGCGCGCAATGATCCGAAATCAACTCGTAATTTTAAAGGCGGACGATGTAAGAGAAGATAATCCGCCCTTCCTAGACAACTGGGCACGATTCGCTGACATCATCCGAGAAGCAAACGTAAAGGCCGCTTTGGGTCTAATCGGAGACTCGCTCATCGCCCCCTCGGACGCGTTCCTGAACAGCGTCGTCGAGTTGTCACAGGATCGCCGATTCGAGATCTGGAACCACGGATTCGATCATCACCTCAGACGAGAACGCAACAATGGCAGCGCCTACTCCGAGTTCCACAATACCTCGCTTGACCATCAGCGTCACCATCTGAAAGAGACACAGAGACTTGCCAAAGAAAGGCTCGGTCTCACGTTTACAACCTTCGGCGCGCCCGGTAACCACATTGACGACAATACCTGGCAGGCAGTCGACGCGATCGACGACCTGATTGTCTGGCTCTACGGCGATACACGGTCGACGGCTCACATCCTGGAGCGGACAATCAACATCGAGCAGCCGACACACTACCCGAACTTCGAAGGCTTCCGGAATGACTACCGCGCCGACATTCCGGTCCTAACACTGCAACTACATCCAGGTGGCTGGGATGACGACAGGTTCGAGAACTTCAAGTCCATCCTTCGACTCTTGGGAGACCAAGACGTGTGCTACATTAACCCGACCGAAACACTCAGCGAGATAGTCAGATGAGCACTCTACCAGATACGTGTATCGATCAGTTCAAGAGAGAGGGATACACCGCTATCGGCGAATTCTTCGACGAACGCGAGATCATAGCAATGCGCGCCGAGCTGGACCGGTTCAAGCGTGACGGCCTCCTGCGAAACGTCGCGACAGAGGGTAACGGTCAAACCCATTCCGGCACATCTCAGAACCTCCAGATCTGTCCGATCACCCCACAGAGCTCCTTCTATCGCTCCTTCCAGTTCCATCCCCTGGTCCTGTCAGCCGTTGGCGCCCTAATCGGTGAACCCTTCGTCCATTATTTGGACCAAATTTTCCTCAAGCCGGGCAAGACCGGCCTTGGGACGAACTGGCATCAGGACAACGCGTACTTCAAAGTCGAAGACCCGACAAAGGGCACGGCAATGTGGGTCGCCCTCCACGATGCCACAGTCGAAAACGGCACCATCCACGTGATCCCCGGGAGTCACGAGACCCCCTTCGATCACGGCCGCGATCCCTTTAGCGATCATCACATCCGTTGCGAAGTCCCTGAAGAGAAGGCCGTCCCAGTCGAACTCCCTGCCGGTGGCGTGGTCTTCTTCAACTTTGGTATCGCCCACGCCACCCGCGCCAACACAACGAATAGGGAACGCGCAGGTCTCGCCCTCCACTTCCTCCGAAGCGACCACATTCCCGAACACGGCTACGACCGCTTCACCCACCTGACAGGCGCTGAAGCAAGCGGCGGCCTGTCAGAGTTCGGCGCAAGAGTTGAAGGAACCTGGCCCAACGAAGTCGACAGACTACTCTCATCTGCCGCCGCGAGCGGAAAAGCAGTAGAAGCGTCGCTACGTGATCCTCAGCTTTCCTGCACGTCACACCCTAAACCCTAAACCTCAAGTCGGCCAGCCGTGATCTCCTTCACCTCTGTCGGCACCGCCCGTGACGTCGGCGATTCCGCCTACCTCATCCAGGCCGACGGCACGTCGATCCTGCTCGATGCGGGCGTTCACCCGCGTCGTGAGGGCTACGACAGCCTTCCGAACTATGACCTGATCAAGGATATCGACGTCGAGGCGATTCTGGTGTCGCACTGTCATTTGGATCACCTTGGCTCTCTGCCAATCGCACTCCAGTATTTCCCTCACGCGCGAGTGATAATGACGGATGCCTCCGCCACGCTCGCCCCCACACTGCTCGAGAACACCGTACGCGTGATGGAACGGATCCGTGACGAGGAGGGTATCGCCGAATATCCGCTCTACAGCCGAATGGATGTGGATGCAATGTCATATGTCTTCCAGGGGTTCCAACCAGACAGATCGTTCCCAATCTACAGTGAGTTAGCCAAGGACGGTGCCGATTTTAACGCCAGGTTCTACGATGCGGGACACATCCTGGGAGCGGCAGGGATTTTTCTCCAGACACCGTCAGGGAACGTTTTCTACACGGGAGATACGACCGCCCACGACCAGGAGATCATCCCGCGAGCTCAGTATCCACAAGGCAAGGTCGATCTACTAATCACCGAATGTACACTCGGGGCTGATGAACGGGCTGAATTCAGAACGAGAAGAGAAGAGAAGGAGCGATTTGCGACGGCCGTAACCACGATGATCGAGCGAGGGGGCTCTGTATTGATCCCGGCGTTCTCGCTTGGACGCACCCAAGAGATGCTTGCGATGATCCACAAGATGCGTGAGCGCGGTCAAGTCCCGGATGTCGAGATCTATACAGCCGGCTTTGGTGGAGTCCTCTCCGAGGTATATGACAACACCGCCTCCAGAACACGACGGATGGACGCGGATCTCCGACTACGGAAGCTCGACATACGGCCGTTGCCCAGAGACGTGACGCGCGGCCCCCACCTGAAGCGACCAAGTATAATCGTTGTATCATCTGGCATGATGGCCGAACACACGATGTCCTATCGAATGGCAGAGAAGATGCTCCCCTACGACCATCACGGTATCTTCTTTGTCGGCTACATCGACCCAGCCATGCCGGGTCACCGGGTGATGACCGCCCACAAGGGTCAGGTCCTCAGAATGACGGATGCAGGCAAGGCAATTCCGGTCGCCGCAAGGATTGAGAAATTCCACTTCTCCGCCCATTCCAACCGCCGTCAGATCACGCAGATGGTCGAAATCCTCAAACCGAAGTGGACGCTGCTCGTGCACGGTGAACTTGAAGCAGCACAATGGTTCAAAAAAGAAATCCAGGCGCGAGCAATACCGACAGAGGTTGTGATTCCGGAGGAGAACAAGGAACTGCAGTTCGAGTTGGAGAACGTGTAGATGAGCGAGCTAATAGCCGTTCGTTCTTAGCTGGAAGCATAAACGGTGCTTCCGGTCCTCCAACATAAATACCCTCGACCATGAATGGCCAAGGGCACCAAAGAAACAGCCTCCAGGCTACTTGCTGCCTTACGGCACGATCACCACCGCTTTTCGCACTCGCTCCGCGACACGTAATTCCTCCCAGGTCACCTTCTTCCGACCCCGATCGAACGTCGCAACGGTCAGCACATTCTTCTCGACCTGCACGACTGTCCCCTGTATCAGCTCCCCATCTTTCTTCAAAAGCTTCACATCCTCACCGGGGTTCACTGCGTTGAACGACCGAATCACTTCGTAGCTCTGGTAGGTATACGTCTTCGAGCACGATGCAAGCATCGGCGCAAGCAGCAACAGGATCAGTAGGGCTTTCCGCACGTTCGTGTTCCCCTGTATCATCGACTGAGAGAATAGACTCGTCGCAATTCGACAGGCCTGAACATCTGTTTGTGTTGCCGGAGACCATCCAGACCTAGGTCTCCGGCATCATTTACGCGTCTATAGTCGGCCAACGCTCTGTACACGTGAAGCCTCAGGAACGCGGACAATCCAGGAAACTCCGGATCCGTCTTGGCGACAAAGAAAGATGCCTGATCCGAGGTCATTCGACCAGCCATTGCGAAACCGGCCAGACGCCCTGAAACGGTCACACACCATCCATCCAGATCTTGAACGCCCCAGTCGCCAAACCGATCCAACGCAGCGTTCGTGTATCCCCAATCAAGGAGAAATGGCTGCTTACGACCCTGAATCCGTCGCCACTTCTTCATCAGGTCGCGGCAATCAGCCAAGTCGTCAGTTTCCAGCGCTCTGCATTCGGGCTGAAGCCGCGCCTCAATCTGCCTGACCCGCTTGCGAAGCGTCTTGTACTCGCTCCCCTCCATCGCGCTGATGCGGGACGGGTCGTAGCAGTATTCCAGCTCCTTCTCTTCCACCTCATATCCGGCTGACCGGGCCGTCTCAGCATCCTCGCTGTCGCACCAGAGCACCCGCGGGTCCAGATCTGTCAACTCGCGCAGGGAGTCACACATACGAGTCATTGCACCCGGATCGAATGGAATCGGTGGCACCAAGAGGTTGTAGACGACGCGCTTTCGGTCCGTGCGAGCGAGAATAAACAACAGCGACTCGTATGTACCAACGAGAACGCGCCTTCCAGGTGGCAGATGGTAGCAGGTCAGAAACGGCGCGTAGTAACACCAAGCACGCTTGCCCGCCCGATCGAAGGCATCGAACAGCGTTGGGGTGTCGGAGGGAACGATTTCGTGAAAACTGCCGGGGAGATCATCCACGCTTCTTGCCTCGGACATCTCTGGTGTAAAGGGGGCCCTTATAGAACTCGCCGGAAAGGTGCGAAGATCCACCGTAGACAAGCCGGATCATCTGGCTAGAACCAGCTAGAAGCTGAGCGCCGTCATACTGATTGAAGTCAGGCGTAATCTCCACCAAAGACAGCCCGAGACCCGACAACGTCTGCCCAATCGCGACACCCTCGGATGGGCTCTTATGACCGAAGCTAACAAAACCAAGCTTCCCAACTTCCTGCTTGAGAGCACTCACACCGCGACAGCCAAACAGGCGGAGTCCATCGATGGTGTAAGGTGGGTCGGTAAAGAAAACATCAGCCTTACCCATCAGCGATTCAGGCAGGGCTTCCCTAAGATCACGGCAGACGGTCTCTACTGGATGCAGCTCCTCCTTACACGCCGCGATGTAGCCCGTCAATCGATCGTCGACATCCAGTACGACAAGACGTGCTGGCTTGATACCCAGATGCCGCGAAACCAGCCCAACAGCGATCGATGTCAGGTCATCATCCCCAAGGAAAAGGATGGTCCGTCCCTCTATCGCGTCGTGTTCATACAGATACAGAGCGCGTCTGATGGACGTCTCTGCCGTTGCGTGTGACTGATCCAAGGTGAAGTCAGCACCCGGACGCGCTTCAACGATTTTAGCGAATTCCTGGACGAGAGAAAGGACACCTTCAGGTAGGAGTGTAACAGAAGTGATCGTGAATCGCTGCTTGCAGGCAATACCGCAGGCAGTCTCCAGGATCTCGACACCCAGGGAGGTCAGCTTTACACCTGTTTCACGGACAGCCAGGCCGCGCGTCTCGAGCTCGCCCCGAACGGCTGCGACCACCGGAACCGGAATGCCAAGGTCCCGTGCCAATTCTCGGATCGGCACGGGACCTGACCTGTAAATCGCCCTGAGAACCTTGCGGACACCCTCCGGCCCTTCGTTCAGGCGGGTAGCGTCTGCGAGTTCCTCCAAGAGTCTGGAGGGATCAGACATTACTTCTCGGCTGACGAGTCCGATCCACCTGCAGCATCTTCTTCGTTGGCAGTTCCGCCTTCGGTCGAGTCTGAGTCCTCGCTTGTCGCTTCATCCTCACCGTCGAAATCGAAGTCCGTAAAGTCGGGGTCCTCCCATTCGAGCATGTTCTCGTCGTCTTTCTTCTTTCGGAGGATCACGTATATCAACGTCGTCCCACTCGCAAATGCAGCCTGCACGTAGGAGAGCAACACACCGGTCAGCATGATCAGCATAATACCGAGAACCCGGCCAGACCAAATTACTGAGGCGTTCGGCTGCGTCTCTGCAAGGTCCGACCAGATCGTTTTCATTTCAGGGTAAGCGTGCAATATAGGAGTACTGAAGTCAACTGGCGGCAGGTAGCCCTGAGCAATCTGGAGCATCCCGACCAGCTTCTCGTCCATGAACATCCCACACGCCCAACCAATAAGACCGAGAGCCAAGGTCATTAGACCACTCAGGATGACGGTCCCAACATAAACCGAGATCCCGAGCCACACGAGGTATAGGGCGCTCCGCCAGGGCTGACTCCAGCATACAGAGAATGACTGAATGACGACCTCGAGCGCGTCCTCACCTACTGTCCCCACAATCGCAG
>DPVD01000136.1:0-2761 GCA_003526745.1 Candidatus Latescibacterota bacterium | reverse complement strand
AGGCGGTGGGAGCATCGCCTATCTGAATGCACTTGGTCTCCCAGCCGTCGGACCGGAAAGCGCTGGCTCCGATCCGGGTCCTGCGTCATACGATCTCGGTGGGGAACTGCCGACGGTTACAGATGCAGACCTTTTGCTGGGGTATTTGGATTCGGATTACTTTCTTGGTGGTGCGATGGCACTTGTGCCCCAGAGAGCCGAAGCGGCCGTCTCTACCGTCTCAGAAGGATTCGGTGGCGATCACAGGCACACAGCGCTCGGGATTCACGATCTCGTGAACGAGAACATGGCGAACGCTGCTCGTGTGCACGCGGCCGAACGTGGGATCGATCTCCGTTCGTTTGCGCTCGTCGCGACAGGGGGTGCCGGGCCCGTTCACGCTTGCGGTGTCGCCTCAAGGCTCGGGATTGGTCGAGTACTCGTTCCCCCGATCGCTGGGGTCGGGTCCGCTTTTGGTCTTCTTCTGGCGCCAATTTGTTTCGACTATGCTCGAAGCTATGTGTCACGAGTGGAAGATTTGGACCTCGAAAGGCTTGGTCGGATACTGGACGACATGACGGTCGAAGGTGTTGAAGTCGTATGTGAGTCGGGTATAGATGAGGACGATGTGAGTAAGGTCTATATGGCCGACCTGAGGTATGTCGGTCAGGGTCACGAGATTCGCGTGGTTCTCCCTAGCCGCACTCTTGACAAGAATTTCAGGGGTCGGCTTGTCGGCGCGTTCGAATCCGAGTATACCCGTCTCTTCGGCCGTGTGTGTCAAGGTGTGCCCGTCGAGGTCATCCACTGGCGCGTTACGGTCAGTGGTCCCCAGCCCAGCGTGGATACTGCGCGTCGTTCTGGTGAGAGGACCGATCCCAATAAGGGGCGGAGGTCGGTCGTGTTCGACAGGTCGGGCGCGAAGGAAACCCCTGTCTACGATCGCTATGGACTGACGGACGAGCGGATCGAGGGGCCTGCGGTGATCGAAGAGATGGAGTCGACGACAATCGTGCCGCCAGGGTGGGCCCTCAAAGTTCTCGACTCCGGTGCTCTCCTAATCGAAAGTTCTGCCACGTGATCCGGTCGATCGACAACGTGACGTTCGAAGTCCTCTGGAGGCGCTTGATCTCGATCGTAAACGAGCAGGCGGCGGCCCTGATGCACGCGTCGTTCACGACGGTCGTTCGGGAGGCTGGCGACCTGTCAGCTGGCGTGTTCGACGCGGAAGGGAACATGCTTGCCCAGGCGGTGACTGGTACGCCTGGACACATCAACACGATGGCGACGTGTGTTCGTCATTTCGCCCGCAAGCACCCACTGGAGACGCTCAAGCCGGGCGACAGTCTGCTGACCAACGACCCTTGGCTCGGATCCGGTCATCTTCACGATATCACCGTGGTGACGCCGGCCTTTAGGGATGGTAAGGGTGTCGGCTGGCTCGCGAACACGTGTCACGCCATGGACATCGGAGGACGCACGCTCGGGGCCGGAGCCCGTCAGGTCTACGAGGAGGGTGTGAATGTCCCGATTATGTTCCTGTTTCGTGAGGGTCTACTCAACGAAGACCTGATCAACATCCTGCGTGCGAACGTGCGGGAGCCGGATCAAGTTGTCGGAGATCTCTACGCTCAGCAGGCGGGGAATGATGTTGGTGCTGAAAAGCTGATCGAGGCGATGGAAGAGTATGATCTTGAGTCTCTTGACTCGCTGTCGGAGCTGATTTTGGATCGGTCAGAGGAGGCGACACGCAATGCGATTGCTGAGATCCCGAACGGCAGATATGAGGATGAAGTTTCGATAGACGGCTATGACAATCCACTTCAGATTCGTATTGCTGTCGATGTCGAAGATCACGACCTGATCGTCGATTATGCGGGTACCTCTCCACAAGTTAACTGGGGAATCAACGTCGTTTACAACTACACGCACGCCTACACGACATACCCGCTGAAATGTGCCATTAGTCCCGAGATACCGAACAATGAGGGGAGCTTCCGACCTGTGACTGTGCGAGCTCCCGAGGGCTGTATTCTGAACGCACAGTTTCCTTGCGCGGTCGGAGCCCGACATCTTGTGGGGCACTTCCTCTCTCAAGCGATATTCGGTGCTCTGTCGAAAGCCATCCCGGAGCGAGTCCTTGCGGACGGGGCGGCCGGTCTCTGGAACACGCAGCTGGAGGGTGTTGCTCCGGACGGAAGTCGGTTTGCGTACATTTTCTTTTCTGCTGGTGGTATGGGAGCGAGTGCGGAGGCCGACGGCCTGTCTGCCACGGCTTTTCCGAGCGGAATTCGAGGTGTTCCTGCGGAAGCGATAGAGTCTGTGTCACCTGTTCGTATGCTCAAGAGGGAGCTGATCTCGGATTCCGGTGGAGCAGGCAGGTTCCGAGGAGGCCTGAGTCAGGAGATGGTGCTGACCGTCCAAAGTGATCGGTCCGTTCAGCACAGCTGTATGTATGATCGGACCCGCTTCGCGCCTCGAGGATTTCTGGGCGGATCGGATGGCCGACTAGGAGAATTGTTCCTTTCCAATGGCGAAAAGGTTGCCCCCAAAGCGACGTATGATCTAGACCCGGGGCAGACGGTGACGCTCCGTCTACCTGGGGGAGCGGGCTACGGGCCGTCCAACGAGCGAGATGTGGCTATGGTCGTGGAGGATGTAAGGCAGGAGAGAGTCTCCATCGAGTCGGCCGCTGTGGAGTATGGTGTGGTGATTGATCCCGAAACACTGGAGCTTGACGAAGAAGAAACCCGGAAGCTCAGGTCAGGCACGGGTGTCTGAC
>DPVD01000094.1:0-10701 GCA_003526745.1 Candidatus Latescibacterota bacterium | reverse complement strand
ATGTAATAATGGAGATATCGAGTGTCTAATTCATTTCCGTCCCACTTGAACATGGGGGCAACCATCACTTCTGGTTCACCCGCTCGGAACTGGCCTCGCCTGTCGAAGCTGAACGGTTCATATAGCACCGCAAGGTCGTCAGCAGCCTCTTCTGCAAGAGCATTGTGCAGTGAGTAGGCGCTGACGAGTTGACTCAGCCCACCAGTTACGGCCGTGTGCAGACTCAGGAGACCGACGAACTCGGGAGGCTGATCAGCAAAAGCGGCGTCAGTGTGGAAAGAGCTCTCCGCATTCGTCACGGAGAATCGTACCCCTTCGCCGACATCTCTGCCTGTATCACGAACTTCGTACAGAAGTGTGCCTTCGATGTTCTGCTCAATCGGTTGTCCCAGTGACTGGCCGATACGCCAGTATGCTCGTCTTGTCTCCTCCACCGTGAGTTTCTCGACGGGTAGCCTGTCGAGAAGCACGAACCCTCTTCCATCATTCAGGGTATCGAGAACGGGCCCGAACCACTTTCTCCAGGAGTTTAGTAGCTTTCCGGTCGCGTCCAGCTCTTCACCCACGCCAGCAGCATACGCCTGAATGAGTTCCGCGGGCAGGCTGTAAATCCACTGACTCTGGCTACCTGCATCCGCAGCTTTCCATCCCTGCGGATATGGTACGTGCTCATCCAGACGCCGACTCATCCCTCTACTCCGCAATATCGTCGAGCTGCTTCTAGATAAACGTTTGCAGCCGAAGCCAGGCGTTCGACTGAGACCGTCTCATAGTCGGAGTGTGCGGTCTCGTTCGAGGGGCCGTAGTAGAAGGTCGGCACCCCCGTCCCGTGGACATATAGGTTCGCATCCCCAACGATGCGCATCCCCACATAGTCCACATCCTCCCCAGTTACAGTCCTGTGCGCGTCGGCAAATGAGGCCACGGCGGCGTCATCCTGTGGTGTTTCGAAGGGCTCTCGCTCGTGCACCATGGAGACCTCGACCTCCAGACCGCTTCCACAGGCTACTTGACTCGCAAGGACGTCTAGCTCCTCCAGACACGACTTGGCAGTCCTGCCGGGTGCCCACCTGCGCGTTCCGGTCAACTCGCAGACCACAGGCGTACGGTTGAAGTAATCGCCTGCCTCAACGATACCCACATCGATCCTCTCGGCGCCCGCAAGAGGATGGATGTCTCCACGGCCGAGCTCCTCTTGGCGGCGGCTGATCTGCTGAATCAAGTCTCCCAGATACCGGATCGGGTTCTCGCAGAAAGGCACATACTGCGTGTGCGTCCCTCCTTTAGGTGACGTCAGCCGAATCGTCCAGACCATCGACCCCATGCTCATCACCCAAAGCGCATCGCGTCCCTCGACTATGCATATTCGATCGCAGGCGACCGATCCGCTTTTGACGTCTTCGATCAAGGCCTTTGGCCCGTCCTTATCCGCAACTGGTTCTTCGTGGCCCACGACTGCGGTCAGCCACAGATCGCCTTTGAGCCTCGTCCCCGACTCCATCAATGCCTTAGCCATCCCCAGCATCGCGACCATCCCGCCCTTCATGTCGGTCGTGCCGCGTCCCGAGACCGTATCGCCCTGCCGTCCCGGTTGGATACAGTCGCCAATTGGGATCGTATCCAAATGGCCATTGAACAGGAGCGAAGGACCGTCCCCTGATCCAGCTACCCGTGCATACAGATTGTTCCGACCCGGTGTGACCTCACGGACATCTACCGCAAGCCCAATCGACGACATCAGGTCGGCGAACTGTGAGCAGACTGCCTTTTCGCCCATGGTGACGCTGGGCGTCCGTACGAGGGCGAGCGTGTGCTCAGCAAGCCATTCTGCATCGATCAGGTCAGAAGCTGAAGCCATCAGTGAACCACTCTGTATTCGTCTGGCATCGTAGGCATCCCGCTGTCCTGTGTGGCCACGTAAGCGCCGACCCTGTTCGCGTGCCTGGCACAATCCCAGAGATCCGCACCGTTGAGCATCTTCATGACAAAAGCAGCAGTAAAGGCGTCCCCTGACCCGACCGTATTTACGACGTCAACCTCAAGTCCCGGTGCCTTGAAGTCGGTGTTATGCGCAGAAACACGACATCCAGCCGAGCCGAGGGTCAGCACGATCGTCTGAATTTCGAACCGATGCCGAAGTTCCCGGAGGAACTCCCTGTTCTGCGCAAAACCGCCGACATAGCCGCGAAGTTTTTGCACTTCCTCGTCGTTCAATTTAAGAAGGTCTGCACGCTTAAGGCTGTCTACAACCACTTCCTCGGAGTGAAAGTGCATCCTGAAGTTGATGTCGCAAACTCTGAGGCAGGTGTCCGGCACCAAATCGAAAAGCTGCCGATGCGCTTGCAGGCTTCGGCAGCTTCTTTGGCCCAACGTACCCCAGCAGAGCAAATCGGCTTCCCGGGCGGAGGAGGCAGTATCTGCCGTCAAATCGATATGGTCCCAGGCGACATCCTGAATGATGTCGTAGGACGGATGACCGTCCTTCAGTTCGACGACGACACTACCCGTAGGCTTATCGGCGACTGTCGTCACACCTCCGACATCAACGCCCGATTCTCTAAGGGAATCGATTGCTGACGTGCCACGAGGGTCATCCCCAACCGCACTGACCAACGATGAAGCGCCGCCTTGTGATTCAAGGTGGTAGGCAAAGTTCGACGGAGCCCCGCCCAGTCTCTCGCCGTCCGGAAACACATCGTAGAGCAGTTCCCCTATCGATACGGATTTGACCAACATCGCTATCTGGCGACGCGAATGGGCTTCTTCCCGGCAACAGCCTTGTAGACCGCTTCCGACAGACGAGACACCTGGAGGGCGTAATCCGGAGGCGAGTATCCCTGTCCTTCGTTTCGAATCCACTCGAAGAAAACCTCGTCCGGGGTCGTCTCCTTAACACTTGCAGGCACCTTCACCGGTTCGTCATTCAGGAGTAGAGACTTGACAGCCCACTTGTGCAGGTGGAAAACCAGGGAGCCTTCGCTCCCGTGGATGGCCACCCGCTCGTCGTGAGTGCTCGCATCTCCAAATGTGTTAATTGTGCCGACGGCACTCCCCTTGAACCGTACGCTTACCACTGTATTGATGTCGACCTGCTTTCCCGCATTCGTCAGGAAAGCGGTTACCTCGGCCGGCTCCAGTCCAGTCAGCCACAGTAGGACAGCCACGAGGTGGCTCCCCGTATCCATGAACATTCCACCGCCCGAGAGCTCTGGATCCAGACGCCATCCCCTTGCACCTCCCCAGTTCTGCGTCACATACCCGACGACGCCACGAATCTCACCGATGGCGCCGTCGCGGATCAACTGACGAGCGTGCTGATACTCGCGCATGTAGTGACGCTGGTAGCCCACCTGGATGTAGCACTTGCGCTTGTCCGCCAAAGCGATCAGGCCCTTCGTGTGACGCGAGGAAATCGTCAGCGGCTTCTCGCAGCAGACATGCGCACCCTTCTGGAGGGCGAGCCGAGCCTGTTCGTAGTGCAACGAGTGAGGTGAGCTGATCACGACGGCCTCGATATCCTCGCCGCGGATCATCTTGTTGTAACTCTCGTAGTAGGCAGCATCCTTGCCCCACGCATCCAACAGCTCCTCGGCATTCTCCTTCTGCGGGTCCGAGACACACACGATCTCGATCCCTCCATCCGCCTCGAACCTCGGCAGATGTGCTCGCTGCATATTCCCACCACACCCGATGATGCCCAATTTGATCGTCTGCTTCGCCATATCCAATGCTCCCTGAAACTTCTAATCGGCCCGGATCAGGTGGCCGTTCTTTTTAAAATCAAGATCCGTTGTGAGAGTTCAAATATACGTGGTGAAGGTCGGTTATCTCAGGGTTTTGTTGAGGCCTGTCGAGATGACACCCCTTCAATCAACTCATCTGTCGTCACGGTGTAAGCCCTGAACATTTCCAGAAACAGTACCGTCCCGTTCGTCTGTCTGAGCTTCGCCTGAGTCTCATAAGACTCCATCCCGGTCGTGCAGTCTCGTACGAGAACCACCTCGTAACCCCTGTTCCGCATCGCAAGCGTGCCGTAGTCACGAAGAAGAATGCACGCGTTGGTGTTGAAACCCACATAGAAAAGAAAGAGGATGCCTTCACGCTTGCACAGGCGATGCAACTCCTCGCCATTCGCGACCACCGCCTCACCATCAACCGGTTGGGCAAGCGGGTGAATCGGCCGATCTATTCGCAGTTCATCCAGTTCGCTCTCGCGGGGCTCGAATGGGCGAACATAAGACGCGAAGGCTGCCTCCTTGCGAACAAAGTCCCTGGGTGGCCATTCGGGATCCACCTCACGCAGAGGGTTCGTCTCTGCAAGCTGAACCCACCCCGACTGGCGTTTCGCTACATCCGGACCAGGTGCATGAATAACGTAAAGCCCCACCTCTCGAGCACAGGCGAGGAGTGGGGCTAGATGCTTCTCAGTGATCTCGTTTATACGCGCTTCACAATCGGCCAGGTAGTGCCGGTCCCATACGTCGACGAGAACAAGCGCCGTCTGGTCGATCGGAATCGTCCAGTCCAGATGCGCATATTCCGTGTTGGTCTCGACCCAATCGACGCCTGGATCAACGTGCCAGCGATAGTAGCGCGGTGATATTCGGATAACTACGGACATTCAGGCGGTGGCTTCTGCCTTGAGGGTCACCGTATCTCGACCGTCGAGCCCGGAGACAACCGGAAAGGTTCGCTCGTCTGCTACGGAGCGACCGACATACTGGACGGTCGGCGGAAAGTAAGCATACAATGCGGTGTGGCGCGGCAGGGGTGACTTGTTCGGTCCTGACCCGTGGACGACCAAACTGTGGAACAGGAGGGCGCTGCCGGCCTTAAGTGGAACATCGACGGCCTGACTGGTGTTGACATCCTCACGCGTTGTTTCAGCCTTGTCCGTATCGCGCGCGATCTGCCCCCACTCCTGCATTCCCCACCCGTGGCTCTTCGGGATCACTTGGATACAGCCGTTCTCTGCCGTCGAATCGGTCAGAGCGATGCTCACCGTTACAAGGGAAGGCGGACGCATCGGCCAGTATGCCGAATCCTGATGGAAGCTATGCGCGGAGCCGTGATTCGCCGGCTTCAGCATCAACGTGCTGCGAAATAACAGCAGGTCCTCTCCAAGCAGTTCCCGGACCACCGGAACGAGCTTCCGGTGTCGCGAAAGATCCTTGAACACGTCCGAGTAGTCACGCGTCTGTTCGATCTTCCGAAGTAAGGGCAACCCATCCTGTTCCGTAGACTTCGCGAAAGGCTCGAGCTGAAAGCTTCTGGCCCGATCGTCACCCGCCGTTTTGAAGTCTGCACCAATTTTGTGGAGCCGCTCAATTTCATCCTCACACGCACTCAGCTCCTCCTCCGTTAGAAACTCTTCGAGGATATAGTATCCTTGGTCTTCAAACTGTTTTCTAACCTCACTCATCAGTCCCTCACGACACGACAAATCGACGCAGGTAAGCCGCAATAAGGATCACAATCAGCCCGAGAATAAGGTTCACCATCAACCAAGTCTTTCGCTTCGCCTTTACGCCTGAGAAAGCTGGCCCAGGGACAATCAACATAAACGCGATCTTAAACACGACCAGCGCCAGAACGATCTTTGCAATCACCGGATACAGATAGGCAGGTGTCGTCAGATGTCCTTCTGCCGCTACGACACCCACGTTGTAGAGACCCGTTATCAGGAGAAGAGCCATACTAATGCCCACGATCTGACGGAACCGAGCGTGTATACCCTCCATCGCCGAATTTCTTGCTGATTCGTCGAGCGCCTCCAGAGACGGAATAACTACCAATCGGATACAAGCAACGCCTCCAACCGCAAAAGCGGCCGCCGCAACGTGAAGCCATTGAATGAAAACGTGCACCTTCCCTCCCTCCTCGCTGGGGTTCGCAGTCCGTGACAATGCACCCCCCCATGCAGAGCGTCAAGTAAAAGCGACGACGCCCTCAAGCCTTAGCTTGAGAGCGCCTTGTTTTTGTTCAACGACTTCGTGACTGTCAGCCTAGAATCCGCCCGACGGCCTCAGATCTGACGAATCAGCCGGCACGATCACGAACCCGAGAGAGTCCACAGATGCTGACCCGAAAACTCCGATCCCGCCATCCACATTGAATGCAGGGAATTTGAAGTTGTCTCCTGCGTTTCCGCCAAAACCACCGTCTCCCCCATACTCCGGACTCGTTCTGACAAAGTCGAACCAGTTCTTGTCGACGGCAAAGATCCTGAGTGTATGTCTTCCGGCAAAAGCAATCGAGAACCAAGGCAACCTCAGACGTCCGTTCGGAGCAACAAAAGCCGGTGAACTCCCGTTCCGGTCAAAAGCCTTGTAGTCGTCATCTTCAAGAAAAGTTGCCGTCAGCACAAAGGGTGCCCCCTCATCTAGGCTGAGAACTCCAACCTGGTAGCCCGCCGCCTGAATCGGATCGAATCGTGCTTCAAGCAGTCCACTCTGGTAGATCACCCGGTTCTCGGGAGAACCGAATACATTTTCCGTATCCGCATAGGTCAAGAACTCACGCCGAACCTCGAGGCTCTCCTCGTCCAGGAGAACCGCCTCCCGAATCAGAAATCGCTCCGGTGTCAGTGTTTGCGCAGTAGCAGTGCGACCATCGGCCTTGATATTGAGCGTGTAGACCGTGTTCGGCTGCACAATCGGCGCGTTCACAGGAGGCAGGTAAAGCGCTCGCGACTCATCGTCGTTCGTATAGGCGTAGGTTTCAGTGTCCACCTGCACCGTCACCTGAGCCCCTGAGACGCCTGAGTTGCTGTCCGTGACAGGCCGTCCAGGCGCAATCGTCTCGGAAATCAGGATTTCTGGCAGAGGACGATCCACGATCAGCAGAGCATCGACCACAAGCCGCCCCGTATCGAACTCTGTGCCAAATAGATCCCCAGGTTCCCGCTCCGTGGAGCATCCGGCAAGTGCCAAGAAGGCGAGCACCCAGACGAGCCTTGCGATTCGATCAAGCTTTGATCTCGTCATATCCCTCAACCCTAAAACCCGAAGTCGATTCCAAAGGTCGGAACCCTCGGCAGCATCTTGAAGACTCGGGGCGTCTGATTGCCACCGTTATCGTTCTCGACAAACCACTCGTTACGCCTACTGTAGACGTTGAACACCTGCACATACCACTCGGCATCTGCGCCGAAGAGCCGGAACTTCCGCTTCACACTCAGATCCAACCGGTGATACGGCAAAAGCCGCGCGCTGTTCTTGTCACCCGGGATCGCGTATTTGTCGGACTCGAACTCTGGCACCGCCGGATCACGAAGCTCGTAGCGACCCACAATCGGCGTGTAGGCTTGTCCAGTCCCGTATACCAGACTGCTCCCGAAGGTCCACTTCCCAACTCGATAGTTCACCACGAACGACAGGTCATTACGTCGATCGTATTTCGTCGGAAACTCTTTCCCGCTGTTAAGCTCAGTGAAGGTGCGACGCGTCCACCCCAATGTGTAGCCGATCCAACCGGTAAACTTCCCCGTCCGTCTCTGCAGGAATACCTCGACCCCTGTGGCATACCCCGTCCCCCCCGTGATAAACACATCCTCCGACGTCGTTCCCTGCGTGTCTACCGCCACATCCTGATCGATCAGGACGAGGTTGGCCATATCCGTATAGTAGAACTCAATCGAATGCTTATATCTATTCGAAGGCTCGTATTCGAGCCCCGTTACTGCCTGCCAAGACCTGCCGGGATCGACCGTGTCGTCGAGAGGAACCCAGAAATCGCTCCCGCTGAAAGCCTCCGTCGTCACGAACTGCAGATACTGCGTGTATATACCGCCCCCGGCCTTGAACCTCCACCTGGGTTGGAACTGATGGCTCAACGAAAATCGTGGCTCTGCTCTCAACCCGCCCTGTTCCGTAAAATGGTTGGCACGAAGCCCAAGCCGGATGCTCGTACCCTGAGACGGCTGCCAGTGGTCCTGCAGGTAGACCGAATAGAGCGAAGGGGTCTCCTTCAGAGCGAGCTGCTCGTCCTTGTTGAACACCTGTCGGAAACGAAAATCGTAGAAGGTTGCGAGAAAACCTGTGTTCAGAGAGTGCTGGGTATTCACGAAGTAGTCGAGATCTCCCTTCGCCGAAAAGTCACGTATGCTGTTCGAGATTAGGATCGGCGTGTCGAAGATGTTGATACTCGTATCGCTGAAGTACTTGCTCCCAGCCACCATAAAGTTCCAGTACAGGTTGTCCGAAAAAATATGATTCCACTTCATAGTGGCGGCCGCATTCCCCCAACGGATCGTGAAAAACGTGTCGTCTTCCAGATCGAAGTTGAGATCGTCTCGCCCGACATACCCACTCACGCTCAGCTTGTCTCGATCGCCCCAATCCTGGTTGAGCTTTGCGTTCGCATCATAGAAATAGTAAGAGGGCACCTCTGTACTGTCGTTCCGGATTACCGAGAGGAGCGGATCGATATAAGTGCGTCGGCCCGAGATCATCCAAGACCCGTTCCTTGTCGGGCCTTCCAGGAGAAGCCTTCCGGAGATCAGGCTGACACCACCATTACCCTCGAAGGACTTCCGGTTCCCGTCCCTATTCCGGACGTCGAGCACGGAGCCGAGTCGTCCGCCATACTGGGCGGGATAAGCACCCTTGTGGAGGCTCATATCTTTGATGGCGTCTGAATTGAACGTTGAGAAGAATCCGAAGGCATGCGAGGGGTTGTAGAGTGGGATTTGATCAAGCAGAATCAACGTCTGATCTGGACTTCCCCCGCGGATGTAAAGCCCAGAGCTGATGTCGGATGCTGCCTGTATGCCGGGAAGCAAAGGCAGACTCCGCAGGATGTCAGTTTCACCGAACGACGGGAGAGCCTGAATCTTCTCCGTCGACAGTGTGATAAACCCGGTCTGGACGAGTGATTCCTCCTCGTCTCGTCTGGCCTCAACGACTATCTCCTCTCCGACAAACGCGGCCGGGGTGAGATCCACGTTGTAGCGCAAGGCCGCTTTGGCAACTCTCAGGCCTTTCTTGTATGGCGCATACCCGACGTACGAGATGACAATCTCGTAATCCCCAGCGATGACATTCTTGAGTGCATAGAACCCTTCGACGTTCGACAAAACCCCGATCGTTTCGTCGCCCTTAATCAAAACAACATTGGCATATGGCAAGGTCTCGCCACTCTCGACATCACGCACGAAGCCGCTGATCGTACCTGCCTCAACCGTTCCTGCGCAAATCAACGCGACGATCAATCCAACCTGCAGAACCTTCACTTCACACCTCCCATCAACCACATCTATTGGAATTCGCGTGAGTATACACGAACGCATTGAGGTGGTCAATCCTCCGCATACGCAGTCTACTACCTACCCTTGGACGCCCGGCAGCTTGGAAGTCTCACCGCAAGTGCCACGGAACCTAAGGAGAGAGCTTAACCGCCCAATGCGAGTGTTTGATCGCCGTACGACTTCTCGTGATTTAGACAGAAAAAAACCTCCCAAAAAAGGGAGGTTTTGCCAGCATTCACAGTCCGGGTCGGAGTGATCACGAATCAACGGGCGTAAGGTTCAGCAGGTGATCCCAATCCTCAATCGGAAGCTCCTCGACGTAGGTCGTGTGAAACTCCTCTAGGTAGACCTGGTCCCATTGTGGGACCACGTTTCGAACGTCATCCGGGAGCTGCTTGACGATATCAGCATAGGCATGTTCAAGCAGGCGATACCCCGAAGTCTCGTTTCCCGTGAACCTGGGGTGAGGCGAAATGACCCCGATCTCGACCATGCGTTCGTCGAGGATATCTGACAGTTGCTCAAGAATTTCGAGTTTGCGATCCCAACCAGTCCCGATATCGACGGCCTCATCGATCAATGGCACCATTCGATCAGCCAGCGTCGAAAGCCGACGAAAAAACGCATCCAGCCACTTGTCGTAAGGGAAGTAGGTCTTGTTCAGCATGAAAGCGAGTTCGATCGCCCATTTGATCGAGCGGGCGAAAGTGATCGAAGCATACTGATAGTTCTTCCTTATCAGGGCTCGATTCAACGCGTATACACCCATGCCTGAGAAGTATCGACACCAATGCGAGATGCGACGCAGCCACACAGGTTCTGGGTAATAGCTGAGAGTGTCACGGATTCTCGTGAAGGTACCCGACGGATCATACCAGACCTCGCCATTCGTCACGTGGACGATGTCTTCCTCAGGCATCGCAAGCCACTCGACGTGGGTCTCTGGTGCTCGCGTGAGTCCGATGGTGCGTCCCAGGAACGCGTCAAGGCTCTCGGGCGCCAGACCCGCTCCCGCAACGTGACCTTCCCGAAGGTCGAATCCGCGAAAGCTCTGGGGCAGCTGTTTACTGACCGTTTCGGTGATCTCTTTGGCCCTTGACTGATGCAACTCGTCCGGAAGCAACATATCGACCCTGAGTCCGAAGTGGTGATCGCGAGAGACCTGGTCATCCATCCCATAGCATTCGGACCCGTAACCAAACATCCCGCACGCAGCCTGCCCTGCGATATCCGGTATATCGCGCTCAAGGATCGGCTGAACCACTTCTTCGAAGAACGCTCGCGAGGTATCGACGATCTCGCCCATGTTAGACCGTTACGCCCTTCCACTCGGTCTTGCTGACCGTGATGTCGATTACATTGCCATCGGGGTCGAGCACCTTGAACGATCGCGGGGGGCGCAAATCCGGGTCGATTGGCTTCCGGACCTTGATATCGTCCCTAGAGAACTCGGC
>DPVD01000311.1:8529-11641 GCA_003526745.1 Candidatus Latescibacterota bacterium | reverse complement strand
GGAACTCGGGTTGCAGGAATGATAGCCGGCCGGCCTCTTTCCCGGCAAGCCCAGAAACCCACGGGCCATAGGCACCAATCACATTCTCTGGGGCAGCCACTAGCCCTCTTCCAGATACTGCTTGAAGTCCACGACACGACCTTCCTCCGACGCAACACCACACCCTTCAACCATTGCGACCGTCGCCAAGTTGTTGCGTCCTGAGAACTCGGGCTCGATGCCCTTCCTCAGGTAGTCGGACCATTTGTTCATTATCACCGTGGTCGAGTCAGGGCATTCATCGAGCGGTATCTCTTCCGCTTCGTCTCGCTCGCGATGCTTAAGCGTCAGTTTGCCTCCTTCGAGCTCTAGCGTTCCACCCTCCACATCGATACGGCTCATCCCGGCCTTCTTGTGAGACTCGAAGCAGCAGAGGTAACCGCAGGTCGCTCCACCTTCAAACTCGATCCACGCGTGAGCCCCTGCGCCAGCCATATAGGGGCTCCAGGGTGGGTTGAAGTCGTGTGCCCACATGCGCTTTGGCGTGTCGGCGAACCTGAACCTCATGGTGTCGAAGTCGTGGATCCCTCGCTCCCAAAGGTAGCTGTGTGTGTCTTCCCCAGAGTGATGTACACCTTTCTTCCGCCAGCTCAGTGCAATGTGCATCCCAAAGCAGGCCTTACCATAGGCCTCTTCGCGAATCAGTCGGTTCATAGTTACCGAGGCGGAGTTGTATTTTGCGTTCTGCGACACGCAGATGGTCACACCGTGCTTTTCGGCCTCATCGACAAGCATCTTGGAATCCGCAAGACTCTTAGTGAATGGTTTCTCGACAAGAACGTGCTTGCCTGCCCGGAGCGCCATCAGGCAGTGCTCTGTGTGAAGTGCGGGCGGCGTTGCCACAACGACCGCGTTACAGGCAACCTTATTCAACGCCTGATCTAGCGTCCTGAAGCAAGCCGACTCCCTCAGGCCAGTCACGCCCATGGCGGTTTCCAGATGGTCCTCTCGAATGTCAACGAGACCGACGGTATCGAAGTCATCTCGATTCGGGACCATATTAATTGGCCACTTTCCTCTTCCCCCGACACCGATGTGAATTAGCTTCTGTGACATAAAATCTCCTTGGTGTGCTCAATTTCAGCTGAGACCGCAAATAAGCAAATCGGATCGCCCAAGCCAAGGCTTCATCGGCTTGGGCGTGGCGAACGCCAGATGCACCGCGCCAGCCCTATGAGAGGAGGCCAACATGCGCATAGAAAACATTGAATTCATCTATCTCGATATTCCTTTCACCGCACACGCGGGATTCCATCTCCAGTATTGGCTGCCCCACTGGAGGATTGTTCAGATCTGCACCGTCACCCTGACCGGCGGCGTGAAGGGCTACGGTGAAACGATCCCGAACTACACCTGGGCAAAGGTCCCAGAGGACATCTATGATCGTGCGCTCGGCAGGCGCGCAGCAGAGGTCATGTGGGACGATTCGCTTGGTGCGGGCGTTCAGATGGCTCTTTTCGATGCGGTTGCCAAGATCCAGTCAGTCCCCGTTCACGCATTGCTCGGCTCGAAAATCCGAGACTGGTGCCCGATCTCTTGGTGGAACATGGACATGCCGCCTGAAGGATGGGCGGAGGAATGCAGACAAGCTGTCGACGCGGGATACACGAGCGCCAAGCTAAAGGCCAGGCCCTGGTTCGACCTGGAAGCGGCTGTGACGGCTATTCGGAAGGTCGTCCCGGCCGGCTTCCATCTCGATCTGGACTACAACGGCACGCTTGGCAACTCGGCAAACGCGATCCCTCACCTCAGACAAATGGAAGTGTTCAAGGAGATCGCCATGATCGAAACCCCGATTCCCCAGAGCGATGTTGCCGGCAACCGACAGATCCGCACCCAAACGTCAAAACCAGTAGCCATGCATTACGGCAATCCGCCGATCACAACGACCCTGAAGGAGGATGTTGCGGACGGTTTCGTGCTATGCGCGGGGGCAAATCGCCTAACGAGGCAGGCAGCTGTGTGCGACGAGGCGAACAAGCCGTTTTGGCTTCAGCTGGTGGGCACAGGCATCACCACGGCGTGGGCGGCCCACTTGGGTGCGGTGTTTTCCCAAGCCAAGTGGCCAGCAATCACGTGCATGAACATCTGGGAGTCACAGCTCATCACGATGGATCACGAGATTCGTGGTGGATTCGTCCCCGTCCCGAAGCGACCCGGACTAGGCGTTCGGCTCGACCGGAGTGCCATAAGACGATATGCGGTCGACTACTCGTGGGTTAACCCTCCGCGCCATATTTATGAGTATAAAAGGCAAAGTGGCGAGGTGACGCGGTATGCAGTCAGCAAACAGGAACTGCATAACGTGTATACAAAGGATGCGCAGCCGATCTCTGAATTGGGCTCCTCACTCTCTGTTAGCGAGGACGACGGGTCTGCAACCTTTGAAGCCATGTGGCATCGAGCCTCACTAGACACCGCCCGTGAGAATCCCTCGAAAGTATGAGCACCCCTTTCTCACCCAGAGAAAGAATATCGGATGGGGAGAGACAGTCGGCTTGGAGTAGCTCGGTGAAACAGATCAAGGCCAAGTCCAGTTGCCACGTCGATCGTTATTCCCGAAGGCTTTCTGGCGCTGTTCGTCGTTCACTATCACGATTTTCTCCCGGAAGAGGTCGTGATTAAGTTCGTGTCTTCCGCACCCCTCCTGCCCTCACCTTCTCCTCTAATCGAGCCCCAAATGGTCGAGGCGTCGCTTAGTGTAGGTGAGCCAAAGGCAGGGGGTTTACCACGCAGCTCTGAACAAGAATCCAGGAAAGTCCCGCTGAGATTCTCAGATTTTGCCGTTTCATCGTGCGTGTGTAGAGTCCTGATACGCTCATTTTCTGAGCCCGAAAACACTAATATAAAAAACCTTCAACCCAAGGCGCCCATACTGCCAAAGCGACGACAGACGTGATACGTCCTGCGATTACGATCGCTGTCCGCACGAGACTCAGATCATTCTTTGTCTTGAGGGATTCCCAGTCACCCTCGATGATTCGCTCTGCAAGATCTTTAGGCTTGGGATATATCACGAATTGAATGTCTGTGTCCGGAGCGAGCCCAAGCAAGTCCCTAGCTACCTCGATGG
>DPVD01000311.1:7731-8290 GCA_003526745.1 Candidatus Latescibacterota bacterium | reverse complement strand
CTTGGGATATATTACGAATTGAATGTCTGTGTCCGGAGCGAGCCCAAGCAAGACCCTAGCTGCCTCGATGGCTGCCGCATAGCCGCCGATCTCGTCAACCAGGCCAACTTCCTGAGCTTGCTGACCCGTCCAGACCTTACCCTGCGCTAGCGCCGACACCTTCTGTCTCAAAAGGTTTCGGCCATCCGATACCTGAGCGACAAAAGCGTCGTATACCCGATCGAGCTGAGCCTCAAAGCGCATACGTTCCGACTCGCTGAAGTCCGTGAGAGTACTCGAGAACCGGGCCTGGGGGCCAAAGTGCACGGAGTCGAATGTAACACCGATCTTCCTCCACATATCCCGCATCACAAACTTGCCCCCCCAGACACCGATCGAGCCCGTAATCGTGCCGGGCTGGGCGATCACGTGGTCGGCGTGCGTTGAGATCAGATATCCACCTGACGCAGCGACTGAACTCATGCTCACGATCACGGGAACCGAACTCTCCTGTGCCAATCGGGTGGCACGCCAGATCGCATCTGCCGCAGAATAGGCCCCACCCGGGCTGTCCACCCGG
>DPVD01000311.1:0-7454 GCA_003526745.1 Candidatus Latescibacterota bacterium | reverse complement strand
TAGGCCCCCCCCGGGCTGTCCACCCGGAGCACGATTGCCGGGGCACCCGAGTCCAACGCGTCCCTTATGGCCTCGACAATCGTGTCGCTACCGACTGTGTTGCTTTCCCCGACAGGGTCGTATGTAGACTTCCCTGGCACAATAGTTCCAACCGCGTGGACTAGGGCAACTTCCACACCTTCTGCGCTAGAGTGCTGGGCGTAGTCGGCCAAATCCACAATTGTAGGCTCACTAGCGCCGGCGAAGGCGCTCCGCACCTCATCGAGATAGGCCAGCTGATCGACGGCACCTTCTGACAGCGCTGCTTGCGCCGAAAGGGGTGCAGCATCGATCCAGGACCGTACTTTGAGCTGGTCGACATCTCGTCCGTTGGCAACACCCGCCACGAGCTGCTCGAAATGACCCGAGAGAAGTGCCTCGGCCGCCTCCCGGTGAGCCTCTGTAAAGCCCGCCTCTGTGAACAGGTTGGGACCGGTCTTGTAGGCCTCACGTTTTCCAAATGATGGTATAACCCCAAGGCTGTCAAGACTGCCCCTAAAAAATGGGTGCTCTAC
Organism: Candidatus Latescibacterota bacterium; assembly: GCA_003526745.1. Classification (GTDB taxonomy): domain Bacteria; phylum Latescibacterota; class UBA2968; order UBA2968; family UBA2968; genus UBA2968. The sequence continues at coordinate 6,900 of DPVD01000311.1, read as the reverse complement.
CGACAATCCAACCAATCCAACGCTCCCTGAAGGTTGCAGTTTGATGTTCTCGAAGGCTGTTGCGAGCAGATACGATGCGTTTGCAGCAGCCAGGCCTCCAATAGACTCTGCGAATGCCACGCTCGGTTTGTCGGACTCCCTGAACACGCGGATCGCATCTGAAATCTCCTGGACGTGCGCTAGGCTCATCCGAGCTCCGCCGACCCGACCGATCAACCCGACGACACGGTCGTCGGCTGCCGCTTTAAGGATCGTCTCGACCTGTCGTCGTATGTCAAGCCGGTTACCCTTCTGAATAAGCGCAAGCGGATGGTCTCCGATATATTCGGTTGTCCCATCCCGGAAGTCGACCTGAAGAACCATCTTCTCAGGAAGAGACTCACGTATCGAAACCGCCAAGACAACGATCAACAGGATGAACGCCACTGTCAGGGCCCCAATCCATTTCAAAATCCTGCCGACGACTGCAATCATCTCTACCTCCAAGAGAAACAGGCCCCCAGCGATGCTGGAGGCCCATCGTGAAACGTGATCTGTGACAGTCTAGAGTACGACCTCGATAAGCGCCTTACTGCGCTTGTCAAGCTGAGTGAGATCGCTGAACTCAAATCGATTCCCGTCCACATCGAGGATGAACAGCCGATTATCACCAAGCCACCGAGCGTTCTCTGCCACGTTCTTTGCGACAAACTCGCGCTGTCCCCTGTCCGTTTCGACATCCCAGTAAGACACGCCGTACTCGTTCCGCAACGCATTCACGCTTGAAACATATGCGGTCAGATACCGGGTATTAAGCTCTTCCCGAATGATCATGTGATTGTCCTGGCAAAGTTCGTGCAGATCCTTCACCATGCAAATCGCTTCATCCTTAATGTCGAGAAAGCAGATGTAGCGATTGGGCTCTGAAAGCGGTGCAGCTCGCACGACCTTTACGCGAGTGTAGGAACGGTCACCTTCGATCGTCATGCGGAGACGCCAGGCGGGTTCCCTGAACAGCCTAATCTCGGCAGGATCTACGAACTCGGGATGATTCGTCTCGATCGGCGAAGGCATCCAATCGGATCCGGATGTCTCCCCCCCTTCCACTTCGCTGTCGAGTTCTGGCTCATTCACCAACGAATCCATTCAGATTCCTCACTTACTCATCAAAGTGTCGGTCCGCAGTCTTTACCGGACAAGACAGAATCACGTTGTCTCATTCTTCCCAACACCCATTATGGCAGTCACATCCTGCTGTGTCTTCACGAGCCGATAGAAGATCCCCTGTCTCTCCATCAGCTCTTCGTGAGTCCCGACCTCTGCAACACACCCCTCGTCCATGACTATCAGACGGTTCGCACTCCGGAGCGTCGACAGGCGGTGAGCGATCGCAAACGTCGTTCTTCCTTCGACCAGCCTGCCGATCGCCCTTTGAATCTTCCGCTCCGTCGATGTGTCGAGTGACGACGTTGCTTCATCAAGGATCAGGATGCGCGGGTTGTGCAGGATTGCTCGGGCAATCGAGATCCTCTGCTTCTCCCCACCCGACAGGCGATTGCCACGCTCTCCGACACGCATATCGTATCCGTCCGGCTTCTTGACGACGAATTCGTGTGCTTCGGCAGCCACGGCCGCACGAATCACATCATCGAGCGTCGCGTCCTGCTTACCGTAGGCAATATTCTCCGCGATCGTCCCATCGAACAGGAACGGCTCCTGGTGGACCATCCCAATCTGTGACCTCAGGTCACGAAGACTCACATCCCGCATGTCCATCCCGTCGACGAGGACTGAACCTCGATCCGGATCGTAGAACCGGCAGATCAGATTGATCAGTGTCGATTTCCCGGCACCCGACTTTCCTACAAGACCTATCATTTCACCCGGCTGGACATCAAACTCGACGCCCTTTAGTACTGGCTTACCGGGATCGTAGCCGAAGTTTACCTGATCGAACCTGATCCTTCCCCGCAACGACGGAAGGGGAGTCGCGTTCGGGTTATCGAATGGCTCCGGATCGTGGTCGATGACCTCGAAGATCCGCTTTGCCCCCGCAAAGGCTCTGAGCATGAAGTTGTAGAAGTCGCCGAACCATCGCAGCGGTTGATACATAAGCCACATATAAGAAATGAAGAGCATCAGCTGCCCAAGCGTCAGCTGCCCCTCAAGGACCTTCAGTCCGCCGAAGTACCAGACCATGAAAACGCCGCAACTCATAAGGAAGTTAGTCACCGTGAAGAAGACGAACCAATTCCGTTCACCTATGACCGACACATCCCGGACGGCATCGTTGTTCTCGCCGAAACGCTCGCTCTCACGATCTTCCTGAGCAAAAGCCTTGACGACCCGGATGCCATTGATCGATTCATTTAACTGTGAGTAGAGACGCGACCACTTTGCACCCCAACTGTTCCAGTAGCGCATCATCCTCGCCCAAATCCGACTACCCGCATACACGATTGGCGGTATCGGGATGCAGATCAAAAGTGCCAATTCCCAGCTCGTGTAAAAAAGCATGCAAAGGATGCCGAAAAACGTGAGCGTGTTGGACAGGATAAACGGCACGTCGACGATCATATAGTGTTCGAGCCGGTCGCTGTCGTTCGTCATCCGAGATATGAGTGATCCGATCCGTCGACGATCGTAGAACTTCAGCGGGAGCATCTGAAACTGCTGGTATAGATCCTCTCGCAAGTCCGCAATCGCCATGAACCCGAGCCGTCGACTAAACATCCGCGTACCCACATCTCCCGCCCACATAACCAACCGAACTAGCAGCAGTGCACCAACAAACCACGCCAGAGTTTCGGCACCCGAGCGCGGTGTCAGAACATCGTCGATAATGTGCTGCGTGATCTTCGGTGGCAGAAGCGCCAGCACCGTTGACAACACTGTCAGGATACCGGTTGCGGCCGCCAACCCCGGGTAGGCAAGCATATACTTCACGATGCGCTGGAAGGTATCCCACTTCTTCATGCATACGGCGCATACACCGTTTTTCTCAGGAAGAAGTCGGCCGCAAGACTCGCACTGCGTATCGTCTATCTCTTCTGGTAGCACCAAGGCCTCTCCGCGAGTCATCGCCTTCACACTCTCGGCGATTTCGGCGAACTTCGGCCTCATAGATTGGCTGAATCCGATCCGAATAGGCGGACCGTCCAGCCGATCGAATTCGACAACACCTCCGCCTACAAAATCGTCAATGCGAACATCCCGCAGATCAGCAATCGACGCCTTGTCCATACCGTTGACATCGTTCTCCGGCACGACAAGGACCTCGTCCAAGGTGACAACCAACCATTCCGATCCGAAGATCCGGGCGTCGCTCAGATCGCCCTGCACTCGAACACACACATCGCTTTTAGATACATCTGCGATTTTGCGCTCGATATCGGTCGGTGCACTTTCGATATAGGGTGACGACACGTTATTCTCTAACTGCGATGATTTCGGCGACCTCCTGCTGTAGCTTCACGAGATTCGCGAAGGTGCCGTTCTTATCCATCAACTCCTTGTGCGTACCAACCTCAATGATTCGGCCCGAATCCATGACCACGAGGCGATTCGCATTTCTCAGAGTCGACAGCCTGTGTGCTATCGCGACCGTCGTCCTGCCGGCGACCAGGTTTCCGATCGCATCCTGAATCCGCTTCTCCGTCTTCACATCAACAGACGAAGTGGCCTCGTCAAGGATCAGGATCTTCGGGTTGTGCAGAATCGCACGAGCCAGCGAAACACGCTGACGTTCGCCTCCTGACAGCGTCGCACCCCGCTCACCTATTACCGTGTCGTATCCATCAGACTTCCCGACAATGAACTCATGAGCATTCGCTGAGACAGCGGCCTTGACGATCTCATCGAACGACGCCCCTGGACGGCCATAGCCGATGTTCTCCTGTATCGTCCCACTGAACAGGAACGGCTCCTGCAGTACGATCCCGATCTGGCTCCGCAGGTCCTTGAGTCGGATTTTTTTGATATCGATGCCGTCAATCTCAATACGCCCGCGGTCGAGTTCGTAGAAGCGACAGATCAGGTTCGCCATCGTGGTTTTCCCCACTCCGCTCTTACCGACAAGACCGATCATCTCACCCGGCTGGATGTCCACATCGATCTCGTGTAAGACAGGCTTACTCTTGTCGTACCCAAACGTCACGTTCTTGAAGGTCACGCGACCCTGGATGTCCGGCATCGGCTGCGCGTCCGAATCTTCGTAAGCTTCCGGTGGTGTATCGATGATTTCGAAGATACGCTCGGCGCCGGCAAAGGCCCGGGTCATCCAGCTGTTGACCATCCCGAACCACTCTAGCGGCCCGTAGAGCAGATACATATAACTGTAAAAGGCCAGAAGCTTTCCCAGCGTCAGCTCTCCGCTCAGCACCTCCTGCCCCCCGAAGTACCAGACGATCATCACGCCGATCCCCGTCAGCAGGCTCATCGTCGCAAAGAAGACACCTCGATTGACTTCCGCCTGTATCCCGATGCGCGTAAAATCTTTGTTACGGCTCTCGAAAACCTTGATCTCCCTCGGCTCCTGCGCGAAAGCCTTGACGACGCGGATACCAGTGAGAACCTCATTGACGCGCGCCATCAGGTTCGACCACGACTGGAACCACTTCGTGAAGTAGAGGCGCATCTTCTTCCAGTAATACGCACCCCACAGGATGATCGCAGGTACGGGAACCAATACATACAAGGTGAGCTGCCAGCTCATCGTGAACAAGGCGATCAGGATGCCGAAGATCATCAAGCTGTTGATGACCAAATATGGCAAACCGTCGACGAGGAAGTCCTGCAGTCGGCTCGTATCGCTGGTCACACGGGACATCACTTGGCCGACCTGACGCTTGTCGTAAAACTGGAGCGACAGAAGCTCAAGACGTTTGTATAGCTGGCTTCGGATATCAGCCGTGACACGTGCGCTGAGCCACGTGACCGTCCAGCCATGAATCCACTCGGCCCCCCACGTCAGGAGCCTCAGCCCGATGAGAACAACCACGAGCCATCCTAGCAGAGACCACCGATCTTCGAAGATTGCAGGTTGCTCCGCCACCGGGACGAGGACTTCATCGACCATTCGTTTCGTTATATAAGGAGGAACCAGTTCGGCCGCTGTTGTGGCAACTGAAGCAAACACCAATAGCCCTGCGTGCCTGCGATACGGAACGAGGTAGGACGCGATGCGGCCGAGCGTCGCGAATCGGCTGATGCAGTTTATACAGATTCCGTTCCGCTCTGGTAGCTGCTTTCCGCAGGTTGAACAGTGCGTGCGGTCCAGCGTTTCCTTCAGATAAAGAGACTCTCCCTTTCGCAGCTGCTCGATCCCTCTCGTAACCTCCGAGAACTTCTCGGCAAGGGTCTTCGAATACGGGACTGATACCGCAGCAAAGGCCTTTCGTTCGATCTCCAGCGAGGCCCCGCCAACGTAGGGCTCTGTCCACGCCCGAGCGATCTCTTCGATTGGAATTTCCACCGTCTCCGAAGGCACCCACCCTACCTTATGCTGCTGGCCCTGCTCCGTGACGACAGCCGGAAGAGCTCTGGTGGCGCTATCAGAATGGACCAGCACACGATCTGTGGTGACAACAACCCACTGCGTCCCGTACCGTCCATCCGGGTTTAGATCTGACGAGACCCTGATCAGCTCTTCTTCCCCGGGACCCAGGTCTCGCAGCTGCTCCAGAAGCGTTTCATTTGTGTGTTCAATAAGGTTCATTTTACTCAGCCCAGTATGCGCAGAATCGCCCCATCATGGTACGTTCTCACGTCCAACCGGACAGCTTTTCAGGGGGTTTCAGCTGAGAGAGGTGTCTATAAGGATCGTGCTTGGGAAGGCATACGATAGGCCCGGCCTGACACATAGGATCGGGTCCACTCGAAGTCAACCCGAGAATAGGTTACCACGTCAGCTATCGCATCAGGATAATACCACAGTACCCCAGAGACTGGGGTCGTAGGCAACGGGAAGGGGCTCGTCAGCCGTCCAATATTGTCGTCCGAGGCGTTTGTCTCGGATCAGGTAAGTGAATCCGAATCGGTTATTGTCCTCTGGCTCGAAACCAGTCAGGATATCCGCCGGAAGGAAGGCGGAAAACCGAAATCCCTTCTTCGATATACGAGACGCAACCGTGATGCTCTGAGGTTCACACGGCTTCGGCTGGGCACGAGCCCGTCGGATTCGTGCCTGACCTGCCACAGGGCCATCCGATCGGCCGCCCGTCGGCAGAAAGTAGAAATGGTGACAGAATCGGCTTGCGCGGTGTGCGTCTCTCACGTCACGGGTATCCAGCCAGATCTGTATACCGTCTCCATTGAGGGGTCGTTTCGGCTGCACCTCCAGTCCCGGAGCACCCTTTGCATCCACGCCGAGGTAGACACCGTCTGCGTTCCAGCCGAGATAAACATCCGCAAAGGTGTCCTTTCCATCGAGAGCCATTAAATCGGGCAGGAGGTTGGCCTTGTCCCATCCTCCCAGCGTTCCGTGCAGGAAAGGGATCTCAGTAATGGAAGGTGTCGATTGTTCGAAAGAGAAGAACGACCGGACAGGGATGTTAAGGTTCATCGCAGCTTCTTCAGGCGAAAGAGATACTCCGTCACGCTGTTGGCCTTGTATTTCCGGTTCGGGCTGTCTACGTCCGCTCTGAAACGGGGATAGCGCTTCGACCGAACATCTGCCGTCCCGTAGGCACGCATCACATCGAGGATGTCCCGTTTGGCCATGAGGCCCTCGCTGTTGTAGCTGAGGAACACATACTGTGCCCGGGTTCGTTGGACCATATCCTCAAGAGCGCCAAGCGCCCTCGCTTTGACGCAGAAGTCGGATCGCTGTTCATCATATGGCCGCAACCCGGTCTTCCCGATCAATGGGGGGTTATCGTACGCAGCAATGGTCTCTAGGACGTGATAGTTCGTGCAGTACTG
>DPVD01000085.1:0-4497 GCA_003526745.1 Candidatus Latescibacterota bacterium | reverse complement strand
CTCCCACCACCTGCACCGATCTCGATCATATCCAGAACGGGAACGAGCAGGGGCAAACCGGAGCCTTTCTTGAAGCGGTATACCCGTGCGACCTCAGATTCCGTAGTGATTGGAAAATCGCCGTCGACCGACAGAATGGCCTTAGCAGTCGTCCCTCCCATGTCGAAAGCGAGAACCTCATCGAGGCCGGCCCGTCGTCCCCATTCAGCCGCCGCAAGCGCACCACCACACGGACCCGACTCGACCAGACGGACAGGGAACCGCGCGGCAGTTTCGACCGAACAGCTTCCCCCGTTCGAGAGCATGATGTGCAAGGCTGACTTGACGCCCTTATGACGAAGCCCCTTTTCGAGCGAGCCGAGATACTTACGAACCAACGGTTGTACGTAGGCGTTCGCGACCGTCGTCGATGTCCGCTCGTACTCTCTGAGCTCTGGCGCAACATCTGAAGAAACACTAACGGCACAGTCAGGCAGGCGGCTCTCCAGATACGTCCGCACCGCCATCTCGTGAGTAGAGTTCGCATAAGCGTGCAGAAGGCAGACACCGATCGCATCGACCTCTGCGCGTTCGAGAGCGCTGCAAGCTTCAGCCAGGCTGTCTTCATCGAGCGGCTGCCAAACGGAGCCGTCAGGACCCAACCGTTCGTCGACCTCTATCCGGTTACGTCGCTCAACAAGCGGATCCGGCAATCGCAGCCTAAGGTCGTAAATGTCATAACGCCCCTCCCTGCCGATCTCGAGGGCATCACGGAACCCGCGGGTGGTAATCAGCCCCGTCTTCGCACCAGAGCGCTCGATCAGGGTGTTCGTGACAAGCGTCGTACCGTGGATCACCCTCGTCACGTCCGCCGGATCCACCCGAGCACGATCCAGGAGGTCACTGAGCCCCTGAAGCACACCGTCCGAAGGGTCCGGATAGGTAGTCAGTGTCTTTGCAACCTTTATAGATCCCGCATCCTCTAGGAGGACGAGATCCGTAAAGGTGCCACCGATGTCGATCCCGAGCGCGTATTCAGCCAAAACGATTGGTTGGGTCCCAAATAGCCGGGGCGCCCCGTCTTCGGTCGGAGGGACGCCCGGTGCTGTGCCTAGAAAACGACTGAAATGACCTGATTACAGCGCGCCAAGTATAGTTCCCAGGCCAAATAGTGTCAATCTACCGGCGGTTTTTGGCCCGATGCGCAGGATTGACAAGGTCACTGAGCAAGGCTATACTCATCAAGCCAAACTCCAGTCAATACAACTATTTGTTCCAAATGAACTTACTAGCAGTCGTCAATCAGATCATAGACCAGCCGGGTGAGCCTGAGGAGGACGTCCCACGTCTTCTTGGACTGCCTGGCGCTCTGGTAGGGGTTGATCTTAGGAAGATCCTCGACGATCTCGATGTCCATCGCAAGAAGATGGAATCCGAGCTGGGTCGTACCGTACACGAGGCAGCCGCATTGCTAGACCTCCTCTCACAGGAGGGCAGCAACAACGACATCGACGACTTCTGTGTCCTCCGCAAGGACGCGATGCAAGACCTGATGCACGCGGCCGTCTACGACAAGCTGACCGGCCTCTTTTCGCGCAACATCATGGAAACACGTTTGCGCGAGGAGTATCGCCGCGCTAGTCGATACGACTTGCCTCTATCCATACTGTTCGTGGATGTGGACGACTTCAAGGCCATCAACGACAACTTCGGTCACGCCGAGGGAGACCGTGTACTCTCGTTCTTGGGACGAACCATCTTAGAACGTCTTAGGGAAGTAGACATTGCGCTTCGATACGGTGGCGAAGAGTTCATCATCATCCTGCCGCACACAGACGGCGAGACCGCCCTCGATCTTGCGAACGAGCTCCGCGACGGTATCTTCAAGGCTCAGAAACGGGCAGGGTTGGCCCTGCCCGTTACTATCAGCATCGGCGTCGGTACGATGACCAAAGAGATGTCCAGTGAATCTGATCTGATCGATGCCGCGGACAAGGCTGTCTACCTCGCCAAGGAAAGGAAAAATTTGGTCTGGCCGGGGCTCAACGGGGAACCGGCTGATGATTGCAAACTTGAGATGCCTTAACCCTCAAAATGGCCATAAACCCGCCTAGAATCTACCTATCCCTTGACACCCACGAGGCTCTTTTGTAGTTTCGTTCAGCATTCAGGGACACTAAGAGCGGGAATAGCTCAGCTGGTAGAGCACCACCTTGCCAAGGTGGATGTCGCGGGTTCGAGTCCCGTTTCCCGCTCCATAAAAATCAGCCGAAGTCCGCTAGACAAGTTGTTTAGCGGACTTTCTTGTTTGTGGAGCCGAAATTGAACAAGGCACTTACCAAAAGACTTGCTGAGCTCTCTTTTCCAGACCTCCGGCTTTTCGCGCCAGGTCCGCACGAACTCTCACCTGCTGTATGCGAAGTCCTCGCCGGATACCGCGCCCAATACACGCACCGAGACTCTGAGTTCAAAACCTGTTATGCTGAAACGGAATCGCTCCTCCGGCAGGTATTCCACATACCCGACAGCTATCGTCCGCTTATCTTTGGTCACACCGGGAGTTACAACTGGGAGATGGTGGCGAACAACACCCCGTCATCCTTCCGTGTCCTCGGGCTCGACATTGGATCGTTCTCGAAACGATGGGGTCAGACCTACACGGACCTAGGACGTGAAATCGAGATCCTGACGGCAGACTGGGGTGATGGGATCTCGCCTGAGCGACTACAGAAAGCCCTCGCGCCCGGTTACGACCTCGTCCTTCTAATCCACAACGAAACCTCGACGGGCGTCTCTCTCGATGTTGCAGCATTGTGCGATGTCATCCGAACCGCAAACTCAAACACGATGATCGGGATTGACGCCGTCAGCATTGCGGGCGCAGTCGAAGTTCGGATCGACCAATTGAAACCGGACTACTACCTCTGGAGTTTACAGAAGGACTTCTCGATACCAACGATCGGTTCGGTAATGATCGTATCAGACCGTGCGATGCAGGCCGCTCAGAGGGTTCAGCACCGGGGCTACGTTCTTGATATGGTGGAATGGGTATCGCGTGCGGAGAAACTCCAAACCCCCATGACCGTCCCGGACCTGATGCTGCAGTGCTTAACGGCGCGGCTAAAGGAAATGGAGGCCGAAGGGGATGGCCGATTCGAACGCCACGAGGCGGTCACGCGCCTGCAGCACGAATGGGCACAAGAACGAGGTCTGTCTCTCCTCGCAAAGCCGGGCTACGAGAGCCCGACACTCAGCACAATCTCGGTGCCCGAAAATGTCACGGGACCCGCTTTGACAGCCGCAGCGAAGTTGAATCTGAACGCTCAAATTGCGCCAGGATACGGGTCAACGGCGGACGGCTACATCCGGATCGCCGCGATGGGCATGACATCCGTTTCCGACATGAAGCAGCTCCTTGAGGGCCTTTCCTTACTTCTCGACAACTGGCAAACAGTCGCGTAAACAGCCGGACCAGCCGTATGCAGAAACCCACCTCCATGGTGTGCCCAAGCTGTGGCAACCTGATCAGCACAGAGGAGACTCAGTGCCCGATCTGCGGTGCCAAGCATCCCAATCTGTTCGGCCTTGGACCCTACATCAACAAAGTCTTCGGGAACCAGATCGACATTCTGTCACTGATTCCGACCGCCTGTATCGCCCTCTACGTTCTGTCCCTCGTACTCGACCTGGGCTCGGCTCTCAACGTGCAAGGAGGAATGCACGGGATTCTCAGCCCTGGAGTCGTCCCTCAGATCCTTTTCGGTATGACGTCGGGTGGACCGATCGCCACAGCTGGACCGTATGAGTTTGGGGGTGGCTGGCATACCACCATCACGGCCATCTATCTGCACGGGAGTCTGCTCCATATCTTCTTCAACTTCATGTGGATTCGACAACTCGGGCCGGAAGTAGGGAACCTGTATGGTCCGGCTCGCTACTTCATCATCTTTACTGCAGGTGGTGTGCTCGGTTTCGTACTCTCTAACCTGTGGCCCGGCGTCCCTACGCTAGGTGCGTCGGGCGCGATCTTCGGTCTCCTGGCTGCGCTCATCGTCTACGGAAGGAGCCGCGGCGGGGCCACGGCCGAGATGATGACCAGACAGATCTGGCAGTGGGCGATCCTGATGTTCCTGATGGGATTCATGCTGCCCTCCGTCAACAACGTTGCGCACTTCGGCGGCTTCGTCGGGGGCTGGATTGCGTCGCAGGTTCTGGTTGGCGGGGCTGCTTACCAAGAAACGCGATCGGTCACGCTCTTTGCGCTCGGACTTCTCGTCCTGACGGCAGGATCCTTCGCTCTTTCGATCTGGAAGAACTGGCCGATCCTTTTCATTGGGTGAATCCACTCCTCTCCCCATCCTCCCAGACCAGCGATTCGTCTCGGCCTTCCAGCCAGTCGATCTCCAGAACAACGTGGTCAATGGTCTTCCGGTTGTTCGTGAAAGTCACCTGCAGGCAGCCATTTCGGTCTTGGATGATCGCCGGGTAGTGAAATTGTCCTTCACCGGTCACGAGATC
>DPVD01000097.1:0-4961 GCA_003526745.1 Candidatus Latescibacterota bacterium | reverse complement strand
ACTTTCTCGTTCGACTTGCATGACTAAGACACGCCACCAGCGTTAGTTCTGAGCCAGAATCAAACTCTCCGTGAAAGTTTAAAATCCTAGCGTCCCATTACGGGACTATTTTGTAACTCAAGTGGTGGCCCCCGCAACCGAAGTCACGAGGACTTACCAGTCGTTTTTGAGACCCATGCACGCTATTCGGTTTTCAAAGAACGCCGGACGGGCCGAAGCCTCATCCGTAGAAGAATTCAAATGTAAACCCTGACTAATAAACTGTCAAGGAAATTCCGCTAAAACTGATAGCTGATCAGGTTCTATGCGGGCCTGTCAATATAGCCGACATGGACCTGCGTGTCAACGAATCTGTAACGCTGCTAAAACAATCCGAGGGCCCGGGTACCTCTCACACGAATTTAAGCCGGGCCTCGACCTCTTTAGCGTAAAGATCTAGGACCTCTTCGTCCGTCCAGACAGACACTCTGAACGTCAGGCCGATCGCCTCCGCGAGCCCTTGTGCTATCTGGCGGATATGCCCGGGGTAGGTCTTCGCATTGAAGCGCTTGAGCAGCCTCCCCCGCTCAGCATAGGCCTGCTCGATCAAGACCAGCACTCCAAGAGAGGGCGAAATTGCCTGAAGCGTCGCGATCGCCTCTCTAATCTCCTTGGCCGTCTCGAATGTCAGCAGCTTGAAGGCTACGACCGGCAGAGATTCCGTCCCGATCCGCTCGCCTCGTCGGTCCAGCCAGACCGTATCACCGGCAGCGCTCTTCTTGTAGCTACGCCTAGTCTCGTATCCGAGCGCGTCTCCGATCTCCATCAGCTTAGCCTGGTAGGCCTGAAGTAACGTCTTAGAGGATGCACGCATCATCGGAAACTGGCCTCCCCGACGTCGGATTCGCCTTCGAACTGCTTTAGGTGTTCGATCGCTTCCTCCATATCCTGACGGACCCAATCATCTTGTTCCACAAGTATTGCTGCTTTGAGCGGTTCGATCGCTTCCGGCTCTTCGATCTGGAGCAACGCCAAGCTCGCCGACTGTCGGACTCGAGCCTCTTCGTGACTCAGCATGGCCACGATCGGAACGACTGCCTCCTTCGCCTGTACCATCCCGAGCGCCCAGGCAGCTTTGGCCTGAACCTCGACGACCGAATCCTGCAACGCCTCCAGAAAATCCGTGATGGCAGCACGGTCGCGCTGGGTGCCGAGGAACTCAATAGCCCGGATGCGCGCAGCCGTGTCCGAGGAGGACAGATCGGCCGTGAAGGATCGGTCCTGGCACGCGAACAGAGTGAGCAGAACCAGGGGGATTCTAAATCTTGCCAAGAGCGTTCTGACTCGCCTCGATCGTCCTGTCGATGTCGTCATCGCTGTGCGCGTCCGAAACGAAGGCAGCTTCGAACGGTGACGGTGCGATATAGATACCTTCATCAAGCATGCCCCAAAAGTATTGGGAGAACGCGTTCTGGTCGGTCGAACAGGCGGCATCGAAATCTGCCACCGGGTCGGCAGTGCAGAACATCGTCATCATTGATCCGACTCGGTTGATCGTGTAGTTCAGGTGCGCGTCGGCTAAGTTGCCCTTCAGTCCGGCCTCGAGCCTCGCCGATCTCTGCTCTAGACGATCGTAAATGTCTCCAGACTTCAGTGCCTTGAGCATCTCGCGTCCCGCAGTCATAGCCAGCGGATTCCCTGAGAGGGTTCCCGCTTGGCTCACCCGCTTCCCGAGCGGTGAGATATCCTCCATCATCTCCTTCTTGCCTCCGAAGGCGCCAACCGGCAGACCGCCGCCGATGATCTTTCCTAGGGTCGTCAGGTCAGGCGTCACGCCGTAGAGCTCCTGCGCCCCCCCCGGGGCGACCCTGAACCCCGATATCACCTCATCGAAAATCAGAACGATTCCTAAGTCTGTCGTCAGCCGACGAAGCCCCTGAAGAAAGCCGTCGACTGGCGGGATCACACCCATATTCCCGGCAATCGGCTCGACGATCACCGCCGCCAAGTCATTCTTGTTTTCGTTCACGACCTTCTCGACCGTCTCGAGATCGTTGAAAGGTGCGGTCACGGTGTCCGAAGCCGTGCCTTCGGTGACCCCTGGGCTGTCCGGCACCCCAGTCGTGAGAGCGGATGATCCGGCCTGGATTAGGAAGCTGTCTGCGTGGCCGTGCCAACACCCTGTGAACTTAAGGACCTTCGTCCGCCCAGTATGGCCACGAGCTAGCCGCACGGCAGACATGGTCGCCTCGGTCCCCGAATTCACCATCCTAACCATCTCTATGGATGGCACCATCTCGCAAACTAGCTCCGCCAGCTCAATCTCAGCTCTTGTGGGCGCACCAAAGCTGGTACCACTCTCGATCGTCTTGCTCAACGCAGAAACGATCACCGGGGTCGCGTGTCCGAGGATCAGGGGGCCCCAAGAGCAGACATAATCAATATAGCTGTTGCCGTCGACATCGTAGATCCGGGATCCCTCGCCTTTCTCGATGAACAGTGGATTCCCACCCACTGCTCCAAAAGCCCTTGCCGGGCTGTTCACGCCTCCAGGGATCGACTGGACGGCCTGCTTATACAATGATTTCGAAATATCGCGCAATGCTTCCTCCCTCATTTCCGTCCGTTTTGGATTCGGCGCGTAAAGTATGGCGGCGCCGATCGGTGTCAAGCGTTTGCACGCCCTAGCCGTGTCGGCCACAACGATGGGCCGCCTCATTCAAAACAATTGCAGCAGCAGCAGAAAGGTTCAGCGAACTGATCGTGCCCTGCATCGGTATGGCTGCCAAGACATCGCAAGCTTTTGCAATGTCTTCATCCAGTCCCTTCTGCTCGTTTCCAACGACTATGCCTGTTGGAAATCGGTAGTCCACTTCTCGATAACTAATAGTTCCTCGTGCGGAAGTTCCGACTAGTTGAAGCCCACCACGCTTCGCCCACTCGATCAGTCCTTCGTGTCTTTTCTCTCTGACGACCGGGACTCGGAAGACAGCCCCCATACTCGCGCGTATAGCACGTGAGTCGAAAGGGTCGACCGAGTTTCCGAGCAGAACGAGTCCGTCCACACCCAGAGAGTATGCTGTACGCAGGATGCTGCCAAGGTTACCCGGATCCTGCGGAGAATCCAAGATCACTAGAAGGGTGTCTTTTACGATCTCGAGGGCACCCAACGCCTGATCTCGAGTCTTGACGATCGCTCCCAGACCCGTCGGGCCATCCCGATCAGAGATACGTTCGAACACCTCACCGCTCACGTGTCGAATCGGCACATCGGACGTCGTCAAACGTGACGCGGCCGCATCGCTCCGAAGCATATCTGACGCTAGGACCAGCGTCTCGATCGGCCAGCCTGCATCAATCGCCTCGAGAACGGGAGCCAGACCTTCGACCCAGCAAACACGCTCTCTGGCTCTTCCCTTTCTACTCTTGATCGATCGGATCCTCTTGACCAAGGGGTTTTGGGCACTTCTGATAGTCTCTTCAGCCATCACGGTTTTTCTGTCGCAGCGACCGTCTCCAGGTCCAACATTGCTGAGGATAGAACCATCCAGTATATTTAAATTGTTGGCGGCTATAGATCAATTTGGATAGAGCATCTGACTTCGAATCAGGGGTCTCGGGATCGAGTCCTCTCAGTCGTAATATCTTCGAGGCCCTGGCTTTCTCTTGCCAGGGCCGTATTTTTTGATCCGATTTGACCATAGGGCTCAATTCGCTGACCACAGTAGAACCCGCCTGAAAAGGACTTGTCCGACCCGATGCACACGATCACCATCCGCGGCGCTCGCCAGAACAACCTTAAGAACATCGATGTTGACATCCCGCGCGGCAAGCTCGTTGTCGTCACGGGCCCGTCCGGCTCTGGAAAGTCCTCCCTAGTCTTCGACACCATCTATGCGGAAGGTCAGCGACGCTACGTCGAGTCCTTGTCGACACAGACACGTCAGTATCTGAACCTGATGGAGAAGCCCGAGGTCGACCGGATCGAAGGTCTCTCACCCGCGGTCGCCATCCAGCAGAGATCGGGCACGTTATCTCGTCGCTCCACTGTCGGCACGATCACCGAGATCCACGATCATCTGCGTCTGCTGTTCGCTCGAGCCGGGGATCCGCATTGTCACGTGTGTGGTCGAGCCCTCACGCACGAGACTGTCGATGGCATAACCGACAGAATCCTAGCGATGGAGGAAGGAACACGTTTTCAACTTCTTGCTCCCTATCGGGCAGAGACCCAGAGCCCGACAGAAACCATCGAATGTCTGAAACGCGAAGGCTACGTGAGAGTCCGGGTCGATGGCACAATCCTATCAATCGACGAAGCGGCTGTAGGCCCCGACAGTACTGTTGAGGTTGTCGTCGATCGTCTGGTCGTCGGCCCGAATGCCGGTCGTCGTCTGGCCGACTCGCTCGAAACCGCGCTGAGCCTCAGCAACGGTATCGTTCACGTAGACATCCTAGGTCAGGAAACGCTTGAGTTCACCGCACAGTTGATCTGCCCCACCTGCGACATCGTCATTCCGGACCCCGAGCCGACGCTGTTCAGTTTCAATAGCCCGTCCGGCGCCTGTCCCGACTGCAATGGTCTAGGCGAGTCCCTTGAGGTCGACCCGGAACTCGTAATCGGGGATGAGGAGAAGTCGATTTCAGACGGCGCGATCACCCCGTTTGGTGTCCCCAAAGGCACGGCCTCCGCAGGCCGCTATGAGAGGCTTGGGGAGAAGCTGGGGTTCGACCTCAACACACCCTACAGGGATTTCTCGGAGAAAGCCAAGAAGGCGCTGCTGTTTGGTTGTAGGTCACCCAGATTCGAGGGCGTGATCACTGAAATGCAACGGCGAATCGACGATTCAGCTGAGGATAGGGACAAGCTAGAGGCATACGCGCGTTCGACCGAATGTTCAGCCTGCTCAGGGACCAGACTCCGAGCCGAAGCACGAGCGATCAAACTCGCAGACAAGACGATCGCGTACGTCACGAACACC
>DPVD01000042.1:15442-23314 GCA_003526745.1 Candidatus Latescibacterota bacterium | reverse complement strand
TCCAGATCACGCGCGTGATCTCGTCATCGAACTTGGGGACGTATCCGGGATCGAGCACATTGGGTGCCACACGTGCGGAGGTGTGACCCCAGCCTCTGTTAGGCATCAGGTGATCCCATCGGACGGCAAGGGTATCGCCAGGCTTTGCCCCTTCGACATAGAACGGCCCGGTCTGTGGGTTGCCGCCCTCCGTGGTCTGGTTTCCGTCCTTATCCCTGCCGCCCGCATCGACGGTCGTTGTCGATACAGTGTCACCACTCTGTATTGACAACACTGGTGCGTGTGTGCCCAGCGTGGTGTGGTAGTGGTCCGGTTCGAATGTGTGGTGCATTGTGCCTCCCTGATGTGTCTGGATCAGCCTGCGAGCAGCGTGATGGGTTCCGGAGCCGTCCACCCGACAGACCAGCAGATTCCGCCGTCTTCACTGACGTATAAATCGCTGTCCACAGACGACCAAGCTCGCCCGTCCTCGGAGAAGGCAATCTGAAACGTGTCGATGTTGTTTGTCGTAGATGCTGGGAACCCATCCTCGATGTGTTCCCAGGACCGACCGGCATCTTCCGATCGATACAGGCGCCCTTCTACATTCGAGTGGGGTCCCCGACTTACTGACGCGATGAAGCACTCCGGATTCTCCGGATGAATCGCCACTGCGCGTCCATACCGATAGGGCAGGCCGTCGGATCGGTGGTTCCACGAGGATCCTCTATCCTCACTCACATACACCGCATCGGCTGTGTTGGCCACGACCAAATCAGTCTCCCTCGAATGTGTTGCGACCTGATGCACGTCCTCGTGGAGGTCCGGTGTGACCGGTGCCCAGCTTTTTCCCCGGTCCTCCGATCGGATGATACTCCCCACGTGAACATCTGCGTAGAGCCAACCGTCTGGTGTGTGTGCAAAGCTGCGTATTGCCGCTGGGCCGCCCCAGGGCGTCCAGAAGTCTTCTCGGCATTCGAGTGACTCGAAGCTCTCGACCAGCTCCAGCCCACCCGACACGTAACGGTAGAGATGGGGTCCTTCGGTGCCGACGAAGATGGATCCGTCATCGAGTATGTCCACCGCCTCGACGTCGCCCGGAATATCCGATCCGGTGGATTCCCAGTTCACAATCAGATCAGACTCTGTGACGATCGCAGTTGTCTGTGCCTCGCAGGACAGAGCCAGAATCCTTGCATCCTCGATCAGCGGCTTTGGACGGTCTCCATTAGCTTCAAAAACTTGATGTCGGGTCGCGATCAGCATGTTTGCCTCCGTTTGATAACAAGTTAACCCAACCACATTGGGGTGTAAACTGATGTGGCGTCCGACCTCTGTTTCGGATAGGTTCTCGGAGAGACGATTCGGAGCAGGCTACGCCTTCTGCCCGGTGGCGAAAGAACTCAATTGAATCCGGATCACCTACGAAGTTGCACTTCCTCGGTTGCTCCAACAAGGTCGGGGCGTTGCGTACACCGACCGGGGTGGAAGGTCAGAGAATCCTTGTAGACGTGGGGATTCGTACTGGAATTCGAGGACCTGACAGGGTGCCGAATCGCTTGGGAGTAGGCTGCCAGAGGATCGATATCCCTTGATACCGAAGAGAGGAGTGTCTACCTCGATGCCGGATGCACAACCGTTGTATCAGAAACCCTCGCAAGAGATGATCGATCTTGTCGATGCGGCACCTACTCCGTATCTGAGCCTTGATCCAAAGCGAACGTGCGTCGTGATGATGCATCGGCCGAGCCTGCCACCGATCGAGGAGGTCGGGAAGGAGGAGATCCGATTGGCGGGACTCCGGATTGATCCCAAGACCTACGGGTCGAGTCGCGCTTCGTATTTCACCGGCTATACAATTCGGGATATTCGGACCCGTGAAGACCGTGAGGTGACCGGCTTGCCCAAAGAAGCGAGGCTTGGACAGATCCGGTTCTCACCGTCAGGAGAGCGGTTCGCCTTCACCTGTCGCACTTCGGGCGGTCTGAGCCTCTGGGTCGCGGAAGTTTCGGATGCGAAGGCAAGGTGCCTGACACCCAAGCGAGAGCTGAATAGCGTGTTTGGATCGTCTTTCTCTTGGGTCTCGGACAGTCGCCGTCTCGTCTGCCGTTTTGTTCCCTCGGATCGTGAAGCACCTCCGGATCAGGCCGAGATCCCGACGGGGCCAGTCGTGCAAGAGAACCTTGAGGGTGTTGCACCTGCGAGGACCTACCAGGATCTGCTGAAGAACCCAACCGACGAACGTCTATTCGAATACTACGGCACTTCTCTAGTTGGCGTGGTAACACTTGAGGGCACGATCGCGGAGGTTCAGGATGGTGGACTCCACACAAGATCGACGCCCTCGCCAGACAGTCGATACCTTCTGGTCCAGACGCTTCATAGACCCTTCTCCTATACTGTCCCCTACTACAGGTTTCCCGAGTCCGTCCGGGTCTACGGCATTAATGGTGGGCTCGTGAAAGAGCTGGCGTCTCTTCCGCTTGCCGAATCAGTGCCTCTCGCCTTCGATGCGGTCCCTGAAGGCCCGCGCGGTTTCGAGTGGCGAGCTGATACGGATTCGGATCTGGTATGGGTGGAGGCGCAGGACGGCGGAGATCCAGGCAGAAAAGCAGAGGTGCGAGACAGGGCGTTCGTCTGGACGGCGCCGTTCGACGGCGAAAAACGCGTGCTGGCTGACTTTGAGCTCAGACATCTGGGATTCTGGTGGGGCCGTGGAGATCTGGCTCTGAGCCGCGAACGGCGGTGGAAAGATAGACAGCTGCGGATTTGGCGACACCGACCGGATGGGACCGACGATCATCCCGATCTGGTATTCGAGCGATCCTTCGAAGATCGGTATGCTGACCCCGGGGAACCTTTAGCAGAATGGTCGAGTCGTGGCACGCCTGTGCTGATCTCAGACGACGAGAGGGTTTATCTGGCCGGGGCGGGGGCGTCTCCCGAAGGGGATCGTCCGTTTCTGGATACGTTTGACCTGACTTCACGCAAGACCGTGAGGTTGATACGGTCAGAACCTCCCGTGTTCGAGCGTGCTATCCAGGTCTTATCGTCCGAAGGACCGACGGTGCTCGTGAGCCGTGAGCGCGTCGACGAGCCCACAAATTTTTTCCTACGTGATCTTGATTCGGGCGAACTGACGGCGATCACGGAGTATCCACACCCGTATCCCCACTTGCAGGGCACGAAGAAGGATCTGATCAAGTACGATCGCGAAGACGGGGTCCAGCTTACGGGAACACTCTATACGCCACCCGGATACACGCCCGACCAAGGTCCGCTTCCAACGATCCTGTGGGCCTATCCACGCGAGTACAAGAGCGCAGATGCTGCGGGTCAGGTAAAGGATTCACCGTTTCGGTTCGCCCGATTGGGTGCGCATTCTCCGCTGTATCTGCTGACGGCGGGCTATGCGATTCTCGACGGCCCGACGATCCCGATCGTCGGCGAAGGTCACGAGGAGGCGAACGATACATATGTGGATCAGCTGGTTGCGAGTGCTGAAGCCGCGGTCAACGCTGTCGTCGATCGAGGGATCGCGGATCGAGAGCGGATTGGAGTGGGTGGTCACTCCTACGGTGCATTCATGACGGCCAACCTGGTGGCGCACACCGATTTTTTTAAAGCCGGTGTTGCTCGAAGCGGCGCCTACAACCGAACGCTGACCCCCTTCGGCTTCCAGTCAGAGGAGAGAACGATCTGGGAGGCCCCCGAGACCTACGCGGCTATGTCGCCCTTCATGCATGTAGACAAGATTAGCACACCCCTGTTGTTGATGCACGGCGAAGCGGACAACAATTCAGGAACGTTCCCGATGCAGAGCGAGCGTTTCTACAACGCCCTGAAGGCTCAAGGTGTCGCCACCCGGCTTGTGATGTTCCCACACGAGAGTCACGGCTATCGGGCACGGGATACGATTCTGCATCTTCTGCACGAGATGACGGAGTGGTACGATAGATACCTTAAGGGAGTCGAATAAGGTTCATTTGGTGGTCGTGGAGGTCGATTTGATTGGTAGAGTTCAGGGTTTCCGCCTATGCACGATGTGCTTCGGCGTAATTTACGGGGAGTGGCAGAGCTCAGGAAATCCCCGAGCACTTAGACGGGGTGGAAGACTCGTCAACGTGCTTCATACGCTGATATCAGTGGTCAGCGCGCTAGCGTAGCACGTTTAATAAATATTCTTGACATTGGAATATTTATTACTATCTTTATTATCCGAAGAGATTGGTTCTGTATGCCTGATAAAGAACGTAGACAACGCATGATCCTTGATCTGATCGGAGCGGAACCGATTGCGACACAGGAGGCGTTGAGCACAGCTCTAAAGTCTGTCGGGATCGAGACGACCCAGCCGACGCTCTCGAAGGATATGCGGGAGCTTGGGGTCGTGAAGATTCCCGATGTGTTCGGTGGGTTCAGATATGGGACACCGAGTGCCGCGTCGGAGACGATCGATCGGCTGCAGGGGGAAACACTTCTTCGCAGGGAGTTAACCGATTTTGTAACCGGTCTCGATGGTGACGGGAATACACTTGTGGTGAAGACGATCACGGGTCACGCGCAAGGCGTTTGCGAAGCGATCGATCGGGCATGGTGGGAAGAGGTGGTCGGGACGCTTGCGGGTGAGAACACGATCTTTGTATTGTGCCGAGGTAAAGAAGGACGTAAGGCGATTGAAGAGCGAATCGAGTCGATGCGATAGAGCCGACAAGGGTCGGTTGGAGAGAAGATGAAGAACATCGCACTTTTCGGTGATACAGGGATGGTGGGGCAGGAGATCGAACGGATCATCGAATCCCACGATCAAGTTCAGGTAGCATACCGGGAGAATTCCTCGAGGCGTGAGGGAGATCTCTCTTCTTGCGAGCTGGCTTTTCTTGCCACGAAGGACCCGGAGTCGATGGCATTCGCGCGCGACCTGGCCAAACAAGGCATCCGTGTGGTCGACATGAGCGGTGCTTTCCGGCTGACGAAAAATCTGTTCGAGGCCTGGTATGGTCTTGAACATACGGCACCCGAGTTGCTGAAGGAGGCGGTCTATGGGATGCCAGCTCTGTTTGCGGAGGAGATCGCGACGGCCAGCCTCGTGGGTAGTCCGGGATGCTACCCGACCAGCGTGATTCTCGCGCTCAAGCCGCTCGAAGGTCTGGTTCAGGGTGAGGCGACGGTGGTCGCCACATCCGGGATCTCGGGTGCAAGGAGAGAGGTCGGTGACGAGCCGAACGAGGTGACATACAGTTTCGGGCGCAGGCACAAGCACGTTCCGGAGATGGAGCTCTATTCGGGATTCCGTGTCAACTTCACGCCCGTCGTTCTACATACGGTGTTCGTCGGGATTAATTCGAACATCCGGATCGAGCTGTCGGACAAGCTCAGGGGGGTGCCTGAGGACGAAGCCGTTTCTGAACTGCAATCGGCTATTCGTGGGACCTACGGACCGGATGATCTGGTGGCGGTGGTCGCGGATAGGAGTGCCAAGCTCTGGGGAACCGCCGATGCCGTCGGGACGCACGCTCTGCTGATCAAGGTGCGGGTGGACGAAGGGTTCGCCTACATCAATGCCTTGGAGGACAACCTAGGTAAGGGTGCGGCGAGTCAAGGCGTCGAGAACATGAACCTGATGCTCGGATACGACCGATTGTATGGTATCGACGCCGTCTATCGAACGTCGCACGGTGCTGATGGTGAGGATCGACACGCGGAATACTGCTGAGTGAAGTACGGATCGGTTGGTATTGCCCTCGGGTCGATCGATCTGGGGGTTTTTCAGTGTTCAGTGTCAAGCGACAAACTGGAGTAGCGATCGAGGCGGATCTTGAATCAGGCGACAGCCGTGAACGTTGAAACCACAACAGTGGTTCGGGAGATGAGGAGCGAAGTTTGAATGCCTGGCCGGCATTGAGAGGCGTGACTCTCAACGTGCGAACAGCGTGAGTCCGGTCTGCGATGGGATTCGTGAGGCGTCGGACAAGATTCGGCTCTGTGAAGACACCTATGGAGACCACGGACTGACGCCGGTCTTCGAGGTGGCGCCGATGGTCATCGACTTAGGGCTGGACGATCTGCTCGCGTATTGAAGTTGCGAAAAGAGGGCGACAACAAAGGTCCAAGTCCTTACCTTGGATGCGTTTTCGGATGAGTTCGCCGATGATTTCGAGGTCCTTGAGAATGTCGAAAAAAACTGGATGGCTGAATATGCAGGTTTTAAGGGGATGGACGGCCGTGGAACAACCAAGAACCGGACGATAATGGATCAGATTGGGTTGCCGAAGCGGTTTGTGTTGGCCGTGGATGCGGGTCGTCGCTTGGCGCTGGGAATTGCCGTGATCTAGTCTGGATGGGTCGGGATGTTCGAGCTTGCGACCAAACCTGCGATGCGACCTTGAGGGCTCGGTCGGTTATTGATACGCGCGCCGGTCACCGTGGGTAAGGCAAGCGGCGTGCAGACTGCCTATCTCCAGGTCGAGGCGGATAGCGCGCCGGCTTTGGTACCGCATGCTCAGTGGTGTCTACCCATAACTGATTTCGGCAGAAGGTGAATGAGGATGGGATTCAACGGACTTGGGATGAATATGGGCAACCTGTCAAGGTTGTCCGACGCAGTGACCCGCTCGATCAGCCCTGAGAATTTTACGGGTGAGAAGGGAAAGGGCGGGATGGCGACTGAAGGCACAGGGGCGCATGCTGCACGAGAGCTTGGGCAAGGATGGAAGATCTCGCCATCCGTTCGGATACAGCCTGGTGAGACCTTCGAGATTGCGAATATCGAGGGGCAGGGCGCAATCCAGCAGATTTGGCTGACCCCGACCGGGCATTGGCGATTCAGCATCCTTCGGATCTACTGGGATGACAGCGAAATACCCTCGGTCGAGTGCCCCGTAGGAGATTTCTTTGCGTGCGGTTGGCAGCGGTATGCGCAGGTATCGTCACTTGCCGTGTGCGTCAACCCGGGAAGCGCCTTCAACTGCTACTGGGAGATGCCGTTCCGGAAGCGCGCCCGCATTACGTTGACGAACATCGCTGAAGATCCGACGACGCTCTACTACCAAGTGAACTACACGCTCACCGATGTCCCCGAAGCCTGTGCCTACTTTCACGCTCAGTTCAGGCGGACGAACCCGCTGCCCTACAAGGATGTCTACACGATCCTCGACGGCGTTCAAGGGAAAGGTCACTACGTTGGGACCTATATGGCCTGGCAGGTTAATAACACACAGTGGTGGGGCGAGGGTGAGATCAAGTTCTACGTGGATGGCGACACCGATTTTGCGACGATCGTGGGAACGGGGACGGAAGATTATTTTTGCGGATCCTACAACTTCGATCTGGGCAAGGAGCGGGGAGGATACCGGGAGTTCACGACCCCGTATGCGGGTCTTCCACAGGTGATTCGGCCGGACGGACTCTACGATGCACAACAGCGGTTCGGTCTCTATCGATGGCACATCCCGGATCCGATCCGGTTTGAGGAGGATTTCCGGGTGACCATCCAGGCGCTCGGCTGGCGAACAAGGACCAGCGAGAGCCGCCGCTACCTCCCGCTCCAGGATGACATCGCGTCGGTGGCCTTCTGGTATCAGACGCTGCCGACGACGCCATTTCCGGAGTTACCGGATAAGGACTATTTGGAAGTGATATAGAAGCGAATGGATGGAGTCGATTAGTGATGCCTGATTTGAGTTGCACGCGGCCCGCAGAGCGCGTTGCGTGGCAAGTTCCAAGCCCCCTGACCCTGGCGGGCGAGGCAGGGCGGTAGAGCTATGGAACACATCATCGAAAAAGCAGCGACGCTGGTCGAAGCGTTTCCTTATATCCGGTCATTCCGCGATAAGATTATCGTTGTGAAGTATGGCGGGAGCACGCAGCCGGATGAGGGCGGGGCCGCGACGG
>DPVD01000042.1:7398-15156 GCA_003526745.1 Candidatus Latescibacterota bacterium | reverse complement strand
ACGCAGCCGGATGAGGGCGGGTCCGAGACGGTTCTGGCGGATCTCGTGTTCATGGAGACGGTTGGGATGCGGCCTGTCGTGATCCACGGCGGCGGAAAGGAGATCAGCAGACGTCTCGAAGAAGAGGGCGTCGAGTCCAGGTGGGTGAACGGGCTCCGTGTGACGGACGAAGAGACGATGAGGGTGGTGAAGGAGACGCTGTTCGGGATCGTCAACCGTAGGATCGTCGAGGGTATCGAACAGCTGGGTGGCAATGCCTGCGGAATGTCGGCAAAGGACGCCGAGATCATGCGCGTCAAACAACATTTCGCAGAGATGGAGGACGACGGGGAGACAAAGCAGGTCGATATTGGTTTTGTCGGCGATGTGACGCACATCGACCCCGAACCTATCCGTCGAGCGTGCGATGGCGAGACGATCCCCGTGATCACACCGATCGGGCTGGGTGAAGACGGCCAGAGCTACAACGTCAATGCCGACACAGCCGCTGGTGAGATCGCGCGAGCACTCCAGGCGGAGAAGCTCGTGTTCCTGACTGACGTGAACGGGATCTGTCAGAACCCTTCCGACGCGGATACCCGGATCTCGACGCTCCACGTTAACGACATAGATGGGCTGATTGATGACGGGACCATTCAGGGCGGTATGATCCCTAAGGTCCGGGCTGGTGAACGAAGCGTGAAGGGCGGGGTTACTAAAACACACATTATCGACGGACGCATTCCGCATTCCCAGCTGCTCGAGATGTTTACACGCGAGGGAATAGGCACACAAATCATGCAATAGTCACACACCTCCCCCGGCGACACTGTCGCCTACCCTCTCGTGGAATGAGAGGGATACGAAAGGGCAATGATGATTACACAAGAAATCATCGATCTCGAACAGAAGTACATCCTGCAGACCTACGGCCGACCGAACTTTGTGCTCGAACGCGGCGCAGGGATGCATCTGTTTGATACAGAGGGAACCCAGTATCTCGACTTTGTCAGCGGTCTATCCGTGAACGCCCTCGGATACGGGAATAAGATGATCACGGATGCGGCAGCGGATCAGGCTGAGCAGTTGATTCACGTGTCGAACCTGTATCACACGATCCCGGCACCGCAGCTCGCGCAACTCCTTTGTGAAAACTCGTTTGCTGATCGTGTGTTTTTCTGTAATAGCGGCACTGAGTCGTGGGAAGCGGCCATGAAGTTCGCACGCAAGTATGCCTACAAGCAGAATCCCGACAGCCCGAAGACCAAGTTCATCGCGATGAACCAGTCGTTCCATGGTCGGACATACGGTTCGATCTCGTCGACGGGGCAGCCCAAGTATCACCAAGGCTTCGGGCCGATTCTCCCGGGGATCGAGTTTGCCGAGCTCAACGATCTAAAATCGGTCGAGAAGCTTGTGGACTCGGAGACTGCGGCGATTCTGGTCGAGCCACTTCAGGCGGAGGGCGGGATCAACCCGTCTGATGTTGCGTTCCTTGATGGGCTCCGGTCAATGTGCGACGAGATGGGCATGCTCCTGGTGTTCGATGAGATCCAGTGTGGTCTTTGTCGGACGGGCACGCTGTGGTGTTACGAGCAGTATGGTGTCACGCCTGACATCATGACGCTGGCAAAGCCTCTGGCAGGCGGTTTCCCGATCGGAGCGACGCTGATGACGCAGAAGGTCGCTGACGCGATCGATCCAGGAGATCACGCAGCGACCTTTGGTGCGCATCCGGTGTCGTGTGCGATAGCGATCGAGGTGTTCAAGACGCTTTCTGATCCAGCGTTCATCGCCCGAGTGAAAGAGAATGGGAAGTATCTCACCTCGCAGCTTGAAGCTGTAAAGGCGAAGCATGGAGACAAGATCAAGGAGATCAGGGGGAGAGGCCTGATCGTTGGTGCAGTCCTGAACGAAGCGACCGCGGCCGACGTGATGAACTCGATTCGCGAGCAGAGCAACGTGATCGTCTGTGTGGCCGGTCCTGACGTGGTTCGGTTCCTGCCGCCCTTGATTGTCGAGAAGTCCAATATCGACGAGGCCGTCAACGCGTTCGACAAAGCCATCGGAGGTTAGCCATGAAGCTCGACGATCTGAAGGGAAAGACGATCGCTCTGGCTGCGTCGGGGGGACTAGACAGCTGTACGGTGACCCGGTGGCTGGCCGACAACGATGTGAAGGTCCTAAGCATTACAGCTGACATCGGTCAGCCGGACGAAAAGAATATCGAAGACATCCAGAGTCGGATGGTCGCGTCGGGTGCTATCGATGCTGTGCTGGTAGATGTTAAGGAAGATCTCGCTGAAGAGGCGGTGACGATGCTTGTCGCCGGCGCACGCTACGAGGGTGGATACTGGAATACGACCGGTATTGCTCGGCACGTGACGACACGTGGTCTGCTCAAAGAGATGAAGAATCACGGCGTGGACGTGCTCGCTCACGGCGCTACGGGGCGGGGTAACGATCAGGTCCGGTTCCAACTCGTGGCCAACATGCTCGACCCGAAAGTCGATGTGTATGCGCCCTGGCGTGACGACGCTTTTCTTGGGCATTTCGGTGGACGTCGTGAGATGATCGCATTCTGCGAAGCACGCGAGATTCCGATCACGGCTACGCAGGACAAGCCCTACTCGACGGATGCGAATCTCCTTGGATTGACGCACGAAGCAGGTAAGCTCGAATCCCTCGAGGTCGCTGCCGACTTTATCGATCCCGGGATGGGTGTATTCCCGAAAGACGCACCTGATCAGGAGGAGACCTTCTCGGTTCGGATCGAAAAGGGTGTGCCGGTTGAGGTGAACGGAGAGCCGGTCGATGCCCTGAATGCGCTGCTCAAGGCGAACGAGATTGGGGGCAGGAACGGGATCGGTATCGGGATCCACACGGTGGAGAACCGCTTCGTAGGTATAAAGTCCAGAGGGGTCTATGAAAGCCCGGGTCTGAGCCTTCTTTGGGAGTGCTATGAGCTGATTTTGCAGCAGGTCTTAGATCGTCGTGCCAGACGCCAGTATGACCAGATCTCGGCTGCCCTGGCCGAGCAAATCTACCAGGGCTACTACTATGATTTGGCCTCGCAGATGATGCGACAATCTCTCGTGCCTGTTGCCAGCCTGCTGACGGGAACGATGACGGTGAAGCTCTATAAGGGTACGGTGACATTCGACTCGTCAGAGAAGGTGCCACACTCGCTCTACTCAGAAGAGACAGCTTCGATGGAGGCGATCGGAGACTACGATCATCGCGACTCGGAAGGATTTCTGAACGTCCTGAGCGTCGGCGCCAAAGCCGATCACTCGTCCGGACAGATCGAATCCAGACTTCTAGAAGGACTTAGGTAAGTTGGGCGCAAAATCCGAAAAGCCTTGGGGGGCGCGTTTTGAGGGGGCGACGGACAGGCTGATGGAGGAGTTTAATGCTTCTATTGGCTTCGACCGAAGGCTCTTTCGAGCGGACATCGAGGGCAGCCGAGCCCAGGCAAAGGCGCTGCTCAAAGCGGGCGTGCTGACGGCGGACGAGTGCAAGCAGGTTCTTAAGGGTCTCGATCAGGTGGAGGACGAGATCGCACGTGATGTGCTTCCACTGACAGATGACCTGGAAGATATCCATATGGCCGTCGAGAAAAGACTGACGGAGATTGTTGGGCCGGTGGGTGGGAAGATCCATACGGGTCGAAGCCGCAACGATCAGGTCGTGTTGGACGAGAGGCTGTTTCTGCGGGAGGTGGTTTCGGGCACGCTCGATCGTGTTACGAAGCTCCAGTCGGTGTTGTTGGAATCGGCTGCCGAGCTTATCGCGGTTGTGTTGCCCGGATACACGCACCTGCAGCAGGCCCAGCCGATTCTCTTTTCTCACTATGCGATGTCGCTGTTCTGGATGCTGGAGCGGGACTGGCAACGATTCAGCGATTGTGGGGAGCGAGCTGATTGTATGCCGCTCGGTTCCGGAGCGCTGGCCGGAAGCGGGTTTGCAGTTGATCGAGCGTTTCTCGCGGGCGAGATGGGATTTGGTGGCGTGACGGCCAACAGTATCGACGCGGTCAGCGATCGAGACTGCCTGATCGAGTTCACGTCGGCTTCCGCGATCCTGATGGCGCACCTGAGCCGGTTCTGCGAGGATCTGATCATCTGGTCGTCATCTGAGTTCGGATTCGTGTCGCTGGACGACGCGTTCAGCACGGGGTCGAGCATGATGCCGCAGAAGAAAAACCCGGACTCACTCGAGCTCGTAAGGGGTAAGACGGGACGGGTATACGGAAACCTGATGACGCTATTGACAGTCATGAAGGGCATCCCGATGACGTATGCAAAGGATATGCAGGAAGACAAGGAGCCCCTGTTCGACACGGTCGATACCGTCTGGATGTCGCTGGAGGTGTTTGCGGGTGCGTGGGCGACGATGACTGTCCACGGGGATCGGACTGGCGCTGCGATGGATGGGATGATTCTGGCGACCGATCTTGCCGACTACCTGACCCGGAAAGGCGTCCCCTTTCGCAAGTGCCACCATATCGTGGGTGGGTTGGTCCGGTTCGCGATCGATCAGGGTATGCGCCTCGAGTCCCTTCCGATTGAGACTCTTCAGGAGGCATCGGACGTTTTCGAGGATGATGTTCGTGACGTGATGACGGCTAGCGCGAGCATAGACGCGCGTGACGTTGACGGTGGGACCTCGAGAAGATCGGTCGAGTCACAGATCCGGGTAGGTCGTGGGTTGATTGAAGAAAGGATAGCCTGAAGGCGTTCTTGAGTCGATTCAGCGAGAGAGACGTAAGACGTTGTTACGACCTCCTCCAGCACGGGCCCGAGATCGGGCTGACGCAGCTCAAAGCGATCGAATCCGGCCAGATCATCGGGCTGGGTCTGTTCGACAACGAGGATGATTTTGTCGCTGAGTGCAGTCGGTATAATGCACTCGGCAATTTGTATGTGGGTGTTAACCCGCGGTCGACCGATCTTCTCGATCAGTTCGGGGGGCTGAAGAACCGAATCCGAAGCGTCTGGACCGATATCTGGGTTGGGGCTAAGATCTCTCTGATCACGGGGGTTGCCGTTCCCGAAGATGTGGTTCTGAGCGAAGAGGCTACAGCATTGCACGGAGAGGCCAGCGTCCTCTTCGACCGGGAGACGTTTTTTGCGCTTGGAAGGCCCGTGTCCGCGAGCTCAGCAGAAGCTGTGAAGACTTGGTTTGCCGGTCCGGGGGGACGGTTCGATTACTCGACGGATCAGGACATCCGCATCCCGGGAACAGCCCGGATGGATGGCTCCTTACTCACACGGCGAGTGGTCTTTCGCAGATACAGGCCTTATCAACTTAACGAGATCTCCGACGGGATCGTTCGTGGAGCGGAGCCTCAGTGACGCTCACCGATACCGAATCCCCGCTATCGTGCAGTTCCAAAAGGCTTTCTAGACGGACGGGACTGTCTGGCTCGTGGCCGATAGCGTTCCTGCGGCGGTCGGGTAGTCGACGCTTTCCTGATAACTCTGGCAGGTGGTCGAGGACTGTGGCCGTGAGAAGTTCGTTTTCAAGGGATTCTGGGAAACCGATGCAGCCCTGATTGAGCCGACTGTGGCTCTCGCAGACGTCGAGCTCGGCGAATGATAAACGCGAAACTGACCGATTTCGTGGGCGTCTGCACGGGACGTGAAAGCGTCTGTATACGAGGTGGTTTGCGCGGATTTGTGGGTGGATTAGAGGGGATCCAGTGAGAGGCCACAGTTCAGGAAGCCCTTGTTGATTCCGTTTCCGAATGGCCGTCACGAATCGCTAGGAAAACTCAGCCAGGCTGAAGTTCCAGGCCGGGGCGGAGCGAAACCGCTTTGGTCAGGCAGATACAGTCTTGAAGAGCTTCTCAATAGGTGATAATTATGTCGAAATGGAGTCGTGCTACAGCCGGTTTCACAGCGGCTCTAATGTTATGGAGCAGCGTCCTTAGTGTTAGTGCGGCCTATGCCGAAGAGCCGAATGAGGGCGAGGTCGTTCGCACCATCGTGGGACGGGACTCGAACGGGTGGGCCGTGGTCGACATTCGAACGGTTACTGGTCAGGTTGTGATCCTGAGTCCCGTTGTCGGGAGGGGCATTGATCTGGACGAGAGCATCAAGTTTTCGATGTTCCAGGGGCCGAGCGAGTTCAACCGTCGTGCACCGATTCCTGTCCTGGCAGCCTCTGTGCCAGGATTCAAAGAAGCGTTGTTCATTAAGCGAGGTGAGGACCGGTACGGGGTACGGATCAAGTTCTCGTCGGCTAACAAGACGAAGTTTCGCACTTTGTCCCTTAATGAAACGGATGTAAAACGGATTCGAGAGTATGTCGAGAATTTCGCCGAGATCCAGAGAGGTGAATACAAGATCCACAGAAGCGATACGAAGATTGAGGATGTAGCAGAGTATCCGAAGCTGACCGATGAGGCGGTCAGCTTTGAGACCCGTGTGCCGAGATTTGTGCTCGCGCGGAGGGTAAACGGTCAGGTGACCCTTACGGACGGCTTGGAGATCAGGGGTGAACTTGTCCCTGTTTTCGATGAGGGTTCGATCTTGATCGATGTGGACTTCGCGACCCGCTCTGTTCCTGTGGACGATATCCACCGAATACGGACGTCGGGGAATAAGAGCTCGAGTGCGTTGCGTGGCGCCGTGCGGACGGGGATCGGGAGTGCGCTGTCGGGCGCATTGACTGGTGCTCTCGCGGCGTGGCAATCGAACGCGGATGTGAAGGAATGGACGGTTTTCGGGACAATCTTCTTCGGAGCAGCCGGATTCCTTACAGGACTTGCGACCGGAATCGGGAGTGGAGCGAGCTCGGAAGATTTCGTGCTTGGCCCCCTGGGGAAGTCTGGCAAGGGTGAATAAGACCGGACGATAAAGGCATTGTACAGGCCGTCTGCTCTTGGGAGCAGGCGGCCTTCTGGTTTGTGGACTTCTCCCATCCATAGCTGCCCATCGGAGACGAGTACCGGCCAAGCGTGACACCGAGTGGTAGAGGCGGGACGCATCGGTCCGGTCGAGGCTCTGATCGAGTCTGGCACAGACACCTAGACGCTCGCCATGAACAGGATCGCACGCCACTGATGATGGCGTCTAGTTTTGGGAATGTCGATACGGCAGCCCATCTTCTCCAGTCCAGCGCCTGTATCGGCCGTGCAGGCCGCAAAGGCCCGACAGCGATCGACTATGCAGTTGAGATACGCCCCCGGACAAGAGGTCAATATGGTTATCGATCGGTTACTGAGGGATACGGTTATCGATTGGTGAGCTAGGTTTTGATCTGGCCAAGACCTATCTTGTGTGTCTATGGAACTGATCGAATTCGAAGGTTCTTTGCCCGCGCTGTCAGAATCTGCATTTGTGGCTAAAGGGGCGATCCTGATTGGAAAAGTGACGGTCGGGGATCGAGCCAGTGTCTGGTTCAACGCGGTTTTACGCGGTGACAACGAGCCGATTACGGTTGGCGACGCGTCGAACGTGCAGGATGGATGTGTGCTACATACGGATCCAGAATATCCGTGCCGTGTCGGCGAATTCGTGACAGTCGGTCACAATGTTGTGCTACACGGGTGTACAGTTGAGGATGGCGCGACGATCGGTATGGGAGCGACCGTGCTGAACGGTGCGACAGTCTGCGCTGGAGCACTCGTCGCCGCAAATGCCCTTGTGCTCGAAGGGTTCGAGGTGCCACCTGGAACGCTCGCGGCCGGTGTGCCGGCTAAGGTTCGACGGGAACTGAACGAGTCAGATGTGGCGAGGTTTAGGGAAAATGCTGAGGGGTATGTGAAGCGTA
>DPVD01000042.1:1592-7109 GCA_003526745.1 Candidatus Latescibacterota bacterium | reverse complement strand
GCTGAGGGGTATGTGAAGCGTAGTCGAGCGTATATGAGGTGGGAGGACAAGTCTTGATTGAAGCGCTCCGAGGGATCGATCGCTTGACGTGGTTCAACAGGATATCGGGCGGATATTTGCTCCTGATGGTTCCACTCTACTGGAACTACGAGGCGTATGACTCGACGCTCTGGGAGAAGTTTCTGGTAGCGCACATCGTGGTGATCCGTATGGGGATCGGGTGGCTACTTTCCGCGCTTTCGAACCGTGAGAACGGTGGTCGGTTTGCGCTCGACACACCTATTCTGCTCTACCTCGGCCTTGTCGCTCTATCCTGGATGTGGGCCATAAACCCACTGAAGAGCGGGATGGAAGTGATCCGCGTCCTGCTGGCCGCCACCGTCTACTTCGCGGTCTCCAGAACGTATACTTCCGAGTCGAGAGACACCTGGCTCTGTGGCTCGTCCGCAGCACTCGGGATCGTGTCGCTCGTCGGTGTCATCCAGTATCTGGGGATCGGATTCCTCGACTGGCGATCCGCCGGCCTCCCGAATTCTACATTCTACTACCGCAACTATGCAGCCATGTATGTTGCGATCGCGCTGCCGCTTGCCTTTGGCTCGCTTGTTCTTACACGCAACGATACGACAAGGCTTCTTCACGCC
Organism: Candidatus Latescibacterota bacterium; assembly: GCA_003526745.1. Taxonomy (GTDB): domain Bacteria; phylum Latescibacterota; class UBA2968; order UBA2968; family UBA2968; genus UBA2968. Next base: position 6,465 of record DPVD01000042.1, on the reverse strand, counting down.
GCCAGCGCGACACTCGGTGTGATCTTCCTGATCTACACGCGTACCAGAGGGGCTTGGCTTGGAATAATATTTGCCGTGGTCGGCGTGATCCTCGCTCTTCGAGTAGCACGAGACGAGAGCTCGGCCTACGGGGCCTGGTTCACCGGTCTCGTGAGGCAGCAGCGTACGCTCTGGGTTGCTGGGCTTGTGATTGTCGCTGCGCTCCTTATGCCTCCAGCGGAAAAGGGAGAGCTTGACACTTTGCCGGCATACAAGTCGAGCGCAGCTGGAGCCTTCGTTTCGATTCTTGCAGGGCAAGGCAGCGGGCGGACGGGGACGTGGCTCCAGTCGTTACAGATGATCGCGGATCACCCCCTTCTCGGCTCCGGGATCGGGAACTGGGATGCGTCATACCTTCAGTATGCGGGCCCGATACTTCACCAAGATGGCGGTCTGTTTGCGCGACCGCATAACGACTACCTCTGGACCGTGACCGAGCTCGGCCTGTCGGGGCTGATCCTGTTTATCTGGATGCCAGTGGGCGGTCTTTGGCTTGTTTGGTGCCGGATGCGTCAGAGCAACAACGGGTCTGAGTTGATTCTTCTGACCAGCCTGTGTGCAGGGCTGATCGCCATTTCGGTCCACGCCTTCTTCAGCTTTCCAAGGGAACGGATGGCTGCAACTGTCATCCCGTTCCTTTACCTGGGATGGATAAGTGCCGTCACGAGGGATTCGAGGAGCCGACCTGTTGTAAAGGTTTTGCAGTTGGCCCGCCCGGCAGTCATGGCAGTCCTTTGTGTTCTCACCCTATCGACAACGATACAGGTAACACGGGCCTACCGAGCCTACTTTTGGGCGGATGCCTACCGGACGTTCGACCGGTTCGAACAGGCCCTCGCGGCTATTTCGTCCGCTATCGAACTCGGCGTCGTGGACTACCGGTTCTACGAACTCAAAGCGTTGATTCACCACCGGATGGGCGATCCGGAAGCCGCGCTTGATGCGAGCGAAAGGTTGCTGAAGTACCACCCTCACAACCCCTGGAGTTTCCACAAGGTGGGGCTATTCCATTTGGAGCTCGGCAACTATGCCGACGCCAGGGACGCATTCGCTTCAGGCGTGCAGTATGCCCCGGGTGTGGGGAGGATTCGCCGGGATCTCGGGCGAGCGTATGACGGGCTCGGACAGCCCGACAGCGCGTTGGCTTCGTATGAGATGGCGCTCAAAGCGATCCCCTCAGATGCGCTGCTTCGGACGAGGCTCGCGTCGTCCATGGCGGATCTTGAGGATTTCGAGGCGGCGAAGGAGCACATCACTGTTGCGGCGGAGCGTCTGAAGCTGACGCGAGCCCATGCGGACGTGACAGTTGTAGGCGACGTTGCCATGAAGTCGAAGGCCTACGACGCGGCAGTGCTGGCATATGGTAGAGCCGCTGCACTCGTACCTGAGAACCCAGTCTATCAGGTGAATCAAGTGAACGCATTGGAGGCAGCGGGTGAGATCGAGAGCGCCGTCGCTGTCCTGAAGAGCCTTCTCGAGTCTGCCGAACCCTCAGACCAAGAGGCGATACAGAAGCGAATCGCGCGCATGGAGCAGGCAGAAGCTGGTGGATGAGCGGATTCGTCTCGGGCTTGACAAGGGCATCGAAGAGTTTAACGAGGGGGCCTTCTTCGAAGCTCACGATACGCTCGAAGACGTTTGGATGGACGTTCGAGGTGAGAGTCGACTGTTCTTTCAGGGCCTGATCCAGCTTTGCATTGGGTACTACCATCTGACCTGCGAGAATTTCACCGGCGCACAGCACCTTTTCGGAAGAGGGGTGTCGAAGCTCAAGGTCTATGAGCCAGGACACGCTGGTGTGGATCTGGCGTCGCTCCTTACGGAGGTGCGAAAGACTCAGGAGGCAGTGAAGCTCAAGCTTGCAGGGGAGAGTTACGTCCCCTTCTGGTCGCTACCAAAGATAAAGCGGTCTAGTGTATGATTGCGGGTTCATTGACTCGCTCGGGCGACCCTCGTATTTTTTCTTGGAAACGACTTGCTCTGGGGGAAAGCGATCGAGATGAAACTGAGAAACCTGACTGTCCTGGCGCTGTCCCTTCTTGTTGCGTGTGGTGATGATTCACCGACGGGACAGGAACTTGAGCCGACGCTCAGGAATGTCAACTTCATCACGCTCAACGAGTACGAAGGGTATCTCACCGACGTCCAGTCGACTATTCCCGGCGTAACTGTGATGATGGCAGAGTTTAGCGCAATCGGTAAGGACTATTATGCCGGGTTCGTACCCGTCTACTGGATCGGCGAATATACGAAGAACCTGTTGCGTCGCGTCGAGGGTATTCAGGCTCAGGCACAGAGCATTCGTCCACAGCATCCAGAACTTCTCAAACTCCACACGGAGGAGTACGAGGCTGCCCTGGAAGACTTCCACGTGGCGTTTACGCTTTTCGTGCAGGGCATCGAGCGGCCGGGTTCCGTGTCAACTGACGACGTGAACGACTGGATCGTCGGAGGGAACACACATCTGATTCGTCTGCAGATCCTTCTGGGTGATCTGGGCGGGCGGCGCATCGATTTCTTCGCCAGCCAGGGTGGTGGTGATGGGTTCGGCGACATCGATTTCTGATCGGATAAATCAAGGAAAGATATTGCCGCTGACACGCATAGTCGTGTTGGCGTTTTTTTGTGTGCATTGTTAGCAATCGAAGTGTTCGAGCGCTGATAAAATGTTCCGAAAACTGGAAAAGGCATTGACCACGCAATCGATTTCGTCCCTTCCCTGAACGCGCGTCTTCGGTAACCTCTCCGATGATCCCCAAGGAGGGTTCGGATGCGTTACGCCTGTTGCATTATCAGTCAGGAAGAACCAGAGCAGTCGCTGTTTTTCATGCTCAACGCACTACTGCAGGCTCTTGTCGATATCGGTGACGACATCGCCGATAATGAAGACTTCAATGTGGACCTGGCTTCGCTCCTCCACTCCTTTGTGGGCGTGCTGGACGGGAGAACCGAGCGCGTCGACTGTAGGACATAGATTTCGTGAGGCGTGCAGTCGGACCGAGGCAATAGGTGCTATTGTTCGATTGCGGCTTCTGTCGGAAGAAGCCCAAGTATGGCGCTATGGCGGTTTTGGAAGTTCTCTCGAAGTAGTTGAACCGGTTTGATCTGATACAAGGGTTCTGATACGTTGCTTGCATCTGAAACGGTCTGGTGGGATATCATACCATTTGGAACGACACTCTCGGAGGGGGCAAAGATGCCGCTGATTCGACACAGTCTCGACCAGATTCTAGAGGCATATCATGACAGGGTCAAGACGGCTTCAACAGAGGTTCGTGGGGATGTCAATAGGCTGGGTGAGTCGCAGGCTGCAATTGACTAAGATATCGCCTTCGAAGGAGTCTGGTAATTGAGAATCGATAATAGAAGATTGAGGATTGGGTGCTTCGATGGGGTGAGGTGCCAGTCCAAACAACGCAACGGGTGCGAATTGGGTTGGTCCTGCCCGCTCTTTTGTTCTAGACGAGGCGTTTGCGTTTGGCGAGGTAGTTGGTGAGTGCGACGTCGAAGGGGGTCTGGGTGTCGAGGCTGACGTAGTCGATAAGGGTATCTCGGCAGGTGCGTCGGAGATGGGTGAGTTTTGCCTCGAGCTTCTCGCGATACTCCCGTGCGATCTGCCACGGCTCAGTCGCGACCCGTGCCCCGGTTTCGAGATCGACGAAAACCGTTTCGCGATCGAAAGCCAGGTCGCGCTCGCGTGGGTCGAGAAGATGGAAGACGATAACCTCGTGGTTCCGGTGACGTAGATGTTTGAGACCGTTTGTGATCCGGTCTGTGTCGTCGACGAGGTCGGAGATGATGATGATCAGAGCGCGTCGTTTGATGCGCTCTGCGAGGTCGTGGAAGGTATCTGCAAGATCAGTGTCGCTTCCGTCAGGCCGGGCTTCCTCGATCGTGTGGAGAATCGTTTGCAGATGACTGCCGACCGACCGCGGCGGGATGAAGGACCGAAGGGCGGTGTCGAAAGTGACGAGTCCAACGGCGTCTCTCTGTCGGAGCATCAGATGGGCGAGAGCAGCTGAGACGAGCCCGGCATACCGGTGCTTGGTGACCTCTCCAGAGGCATATGCCATGGACGCAGAGCTGTCTAGGACGAGGTAGGCCTTCAGGTTAGTCTCCTCCTCGTACTGTTTGACAAACAGTCGGTTTGTGCGGCCCAAGACCTTCCAGTCCAAGTTTCGGAGAGGATCGCCAGGCATATACTGACGATATTCGGAGAACTCGACGGAGAAGCCGTGGTAAGGACTCTTGTGCAGGCCCGTGATGAACCCTTCTACGACGAGTCTAGCAATCAGGTCCAGCCGGTCGAGACGGGAGACAACGCCGGGCTGGAGATACTCGGATACGAGCGAGTTCACGCGATGAGCCGGTTGATCAGGTCTACCGGGCTGATGCCCTGGGCTTCCGCGTTGAAGTTGGTGACGATACGGTGTCTGAGAACGGGGACGGCGACGGTGTTGACGTCGTCGATCGATGCGGCGTATCGGCCTTCGATGATTGCTCTCGCTTTTGCGCCTAGGATCAGACACTGCGACGCGCGGGGACCGGCCCCCCAGCTGACGAGTTCTCCGATGCCACTCCTATCTTCCGACAGACCCGGACGTGTCTGACGCGCTAGGTGGACTGCGTAGTTCACGATGTCATCCGCAACAGGAACCTTCCGAACAAGAGATTGCATGGTGAGGACTTCGGCGCCAGTCATCACGGGAGTGATCTTGGCGCTGCCCGAACCAGTCGTGGATTTGACGATCGCCCGCTCTTCTTCCTCCGAGGGGTAGTCGATCCATATGTTGAAAATGAAACGGTCGAGCTGGGCTTCGGGCAGGGGGTAGGT
>DPVD01000042.1:1131-1264 GCA_003526745.1 Candidatus Latescibacterota bacterium | reverse complement strand
GTTCTGAGTTGCCAGAACAAAGAAGGGCTCGCTGAGTTTGAGTGTTTCACCACCTGCTGTCACCTCGTGCTCCTGCATGGCTTGGAGTAACGCGGCCTGTGTTTTCGGGGGTGTTCGGTTGATCTCGTCGGCG
>DPVD01000042.1:539-731 GCA_003526745.1 Candidatus Latescibacterota bacterium | reverse complement strand
CCCGTGATGTCGGACGGCATCAGGTCCGGTGTGAACTGGATCCGGTTGAAGCTGAGGTCGAGGACACGGGCAAGTGTCGAGATCAGCAGTGTCTTCGCCAGTCCTGGGACTCCAACAAGCAGCGCGTGTCCTCCGCAAAGCAGGGCGATCAACAACTGGTCGACGACGGTCTTCTGGCCGACGATGACCTTG
>DPVD01000042.1:0-213 GCA_003526745.1 Candidatus Latescibacterota bacterium | reverse complement strand
GTGATCTTCTCGTGCGCCTCACGCAGCCGTTCGACTGCCTGTAGGTCTTTCGATTCGGACTCGGGCATTACGCCTCCGTTTTCAAGTTTTCCTTTTCTGCTTCTTCGCGGCTGGAAAGAGGATGTTGTTCAGGATCAATCTGTATCCCGGTGAATTCTTGTGAAGGGCAATCTGTGTCGGTGGATCGCCTACCAGATGACGGTAGTCTTCGGG
>DPVD01000318.1:0-6020 GCA_003526745.1 Candidatus Latescibacterota bacterium | reverse complement strand
GCAGTTTGGCTATTCGATCTGCAGGAGGATGAGGCGGGTAAACTCGAGAATCCACGCAAGGTCGCAGAACCCGGCAGTTCCTGGAAGAAGGAGTCACACATTCATCCCTTCCTGTCACCAAGTGGGCATTCGGGCTTCTTCAACTCGGATGAGAGCGGGGTGCTGCAAGCCTATATGGTGAGGGGCTGGTAGGGATCGAAGATCTCGCAAGCGTCGCCGCGTTTCTTACGGTGACGCCTAAGCCACATTCCAATCGCCATCAACGTGTCCACACACACATACGACACCATCATTGTCGGAGCAGGAGCAGCAGGCTGTGTCCTCGCCGCTCGCCTGACAGAGGACCCTTCTCGTTCGGTCCTCCTGATCGAAGCCGGTCCTGACTATCCAACGGTCGAGTCCTTGCCCGAAGACATTCGGCTTGGTTACGCGACACCCTCTGGAATGGTCGCCCGAAGTCACGACTGGGGCTATTCTGCCAGAGCGGGTCGAAATAGGGAACCGATCATCCGAGGCAAGGTCATCGGCGGATCCAGCGCCGTGAACGCACAGATTTATCTCTGGGGCCTCCCTTACGACTTCGATCGCTGGGTGGAACTTGGGAATCCAGAATGGACTTGGGAGAAAGTCGAACCGTACTTCCGAAAAATCGAGACCGACCAGGATTTCACAGAAGGTCACGGACATACCGGGCCGATCGGTGTCCGGCGATATCCAAAGGAAGACTGGCTCGACCTCCAGAGCGCCTTCTATCAGTCCTGCATCGACCACGGCTTCCTTGACTGCCCCGATCTCAATCGTCCATACACGACCGGTGTTGGTCCCTACCCGCTGAACAACCCAGGTGGAATCCGGCTAAGCGCGGCGATCGGATATCTGAACCCGGCACGCACGCGTCCAAACTTGACGATCCTTCCCGATACCTTCACGACCCGCATCCTGTTTGCCAACGCGCGTGCAACAGGCATCGAAATCGAATATAACGGTGAGCGCCAGAGCTTCGAATCAACCGACCTGATCGTTTCCTCAGGTGCGATCGGAACGCCGCTCCTTCTCCAACGATCCGGTGTCGGATCGAGGGGGCATCTCGAGGGGCTAGGAATCCGCGCGATTGTTGATCTTCCGGGTGTCGGCCAGAAGCTCCGTGATCATCCGGCGGTACAGATGTTCTGGCAGGCACGCTCTAAGGGTCCGCTCCACACACATTGGCATCAGGTCGGTCTCCGCTACACCGCAACAGGATCGTATAACACCGATGATATGATCGTCTACATAGGGCACGTTCGAGACGAGCCAAAGCTGCTGATGCGTCCGACGGTCAACCTAGCCCGCAGCATCGGAACGGTCTCGATCACATCGGACGACCCGCACGCAGACCCCGACATCGACTACCGGATGTTTTCGGACGAACACGACCGATCCCGAATGCGCGAAGCGATCCAGCTTTGCGTGAACCTGACCGGACATCCATCATTCGAACCGTATCTCGATGAACGGCTTGAGCCCGCCGACGAGGTCTTACAGTCTGATAATGCTCTGGATGATTGGATCCTGAAAGAGGCAACGACAGGTCATCACGTGAGTGGCACCTGTCGAATGGGACCTTCTGCAACGGAGGATGTAGTCGATCAGGATGGCCGTGTCTACGGGATCGATGGACTCAGAATCATCGATGCATCCATCTTTCCCGACTGTGTCAGGGCCAACATCCACGCGACCGTGTTGATGGTTGCTGAACGCCTGTCAGAGAAGCTCTAGCTGATCTGGAATCAGGCCATCCTCTTAGGCGAAAGACCGCGCCTGTGCCTGCCTGATGGCCAGGTTGATTGACACGGCGACGACAAATCGACTATATTCTCACCCGTAGGGCAATCTGCTGCACTCTATACATATTTGAAAAGGTTCAGGTGCTTGGCTGGGTAGACGTCCAGCCAACTGAATAGGGAAGACGGTGAGAATCCGTCGCGGGCCCGCCGCTGTAACCGGGTTGGCTCTCACACCCGCCACTGATCGGACATCGATTGGGAAGGCGTGAGAGCCCGAATACCGGAAGCCAGAAGACCTGCCTGAAGCCTTTGACATCCTTCCTCGCGGACCGGGAAGTTGACGTCGGACAGGTGTATCTGGCATTGAGATACCAAGCCCCGACTTCGCGAGGAGTCGGGGCTTTTTTGTTATCAGAATGACACCTGGACGAATCCTCACAATCGCAATTCTATGCCTGCTGCCTGTGACCTCCTACGGGCTCGAGGGCATAGTGCTCGACGCCGAACAGGGGTCACCCCTATCTGGCGTAACTATATGGACAACTGACGGAAGAGCCTTCCTTACTGGCGCTGAGGGCACTTTCCGAATCGCCGCTCGCGACTCCTTCCTCGTAACCTTCTCCCGGATAGGCTATACGGATCAGACTCTCCACGTGACCCCCAATGCGTCGGTAACCGTGCGTCTCGTACCCGCGCCGATCCAGATGGACCGGCTGGATGTGACCGACCAGCGAGACATCGAACAGGAACGAGCCCGTCTCCCCGCCTTCTCGACAGTGATACAGCGTAAGGACTTCGAGAACCGGACCACCACGCTTCCCGATCTGCTCGACCGGTCTACGGGGATCCAGGTTCAGTCGCTCGGTGGGCTTGATGCATTCAGCACGATCAGCGTGCGTGGATCCTCATCGGAGCAGGTCGAGGTCTATCTCGACGATATCCTTCTGAACGCAGCGATAGGCGGCGGCGTCAACCTCAGCACACTTCCTCTTTCGAACGTCGACCGTATCGAGATAAACCGTGGCGCCGGCCAAGAGGGCAACGGTCTCGGTGGTACGGTTCACATCCGCACGCGAGAGAGCGACTCGACACGGCAAGTCATCAACGGATCCTGGGGGGCCCTCGATACCCGGCTTCTCAGCACGATGATCTCCGGAAGCTCCGATCATCTCGACTATCTCGCCATCCTCGACTACGCGTCTAGCGACAACGACTTCGGTTTCCTCGACAATAATGGTACGGAGTACAACGCAACAGACGACGAATACACGAAACGACAGAACAACAACGCAACTCGACGCAGCGTGTTCGGGAATGTATCCGCAGACCTGACTGGCCGCATAAGACTCTCGGCAAGTCAGACATTCTTCTGGAAGCATCAGGGCATCCCGGGGATCAGCAACAATCAGGCGACGCATTCACGCTTCAACGCGTTCCGCTCGCTTAGTCAGGTCTCTGTGGAACGGCGATCGATCCTAAAGCGCATCACCGCGGAGGGGACAGCCTACTTCACGCACCTTCGCGAAACCTTCATCGACTCCCTCGGTGAGGTCGGGATCGGACGTCAGGATAACCGCTACCGCACACGGACATTCGGTATCCGTTCTCACTCGCGCCTTGCCCTGTCGGCGCACCTCTTGTCCCTGCTCACAGATATTCGTCGCGAGCGTTACGACCCAGAAGCACGAATCCAACTGGTCACACCGCTCTTTGCTTCACGTCGTTGGACCCTTCAACTTCGGCCAATGACCGACTTCAGCTTCCTCGACGGACGAATCTCCTGGACATCGAGTCTCGACTACCGACATCAGCGTGATCGTTTCTCTGGTCGGAACCCCTTCGCCTTCTCTCCACAAGCCCCGGACTCTCTTACGCGTCGCGATCTTCTAGGGCTCCGAACCGGGATTCGCGTCGATCTGATGGGGCCTCTGATGCTCAAAGCCAACCTTGCCCGGTCGCGTCGCGGCCCGAGTTTCTTCGAGCTCTTTGGCGATCGTGGCAGCGTTGTCGGGAACACGAATCTCGCGTCGGAAACGGCCCGGACGTGGGATGCAGGCTTGCGTCTACAAGCGGGTCCTACGTTTCTCGAAGTCGTGTACTTCGATCAGAGATATGACGACCTGATTCAGTTCGCACAGACATCTCAAGCGACCTCGCGTCCCGAGAACATCGGGAAGGCGCGCGTCTGGGGTCTCGAAGTCAGCGGCGCCACATCTCCGACGACCTGGATCAGCCTCTCGGGCAACTACACCCACCAAGACTCGGAAGACCAGTCCGACATCCCCCATCTTCTCGGTAACACCCTCCCTGGTCGTCCACGCCATATGCTGAACACCCAGGTAGGCATCTACATCAGACAGCTCGATGTCGCCCATGACTACGCCTTCGAAGCCGGAAATTTCCTGGACCAGGCAAACCGCCGCGAGCTCCGGTCACGACACATCCACACGATCACAATCGGGTATCACGTCTGGGAATCCGTTTTACCCGGTCTGGGGGTCCGAAACCTGACCGACGCGAGGGTCAACGATACGTGGGGCTACCCGCTGCCAGGTCGGTCCTGGTTTGTCAGCCTCACCAAAAGCTGGTAATCACTCAACGAAAAAGGAATACGATGCATCGATTTATCCTGACTATGCTTCTGCCATTCATCGCCGTCTCACCCTCACTCGGCCAGCGCGCAATCGTTGCCACAACCGATTTCTCAACAGGAAGCATCTCCGCGGTAGATACCGAAACCCAAGCCACGTCAACCGACCTCCTCCTGATTCACGGTGATGCGAAGGTCCGCGCACACGGAGACCGGGTCTACGTGATCAACCGTCTGGGTCAGGATAACATCATCGTCCTTTCCAAGGATGACCTTGCCACACCGATCACGCAATACTCAACCGGCTCGGGGAGCAATCCTCACGAGATCGCCGTCCAGTCGGACAACAAGGCCTATGTCACCCTCTACGAACGTGACTACCTGCTGATCATCAACCCCGCTACGGGCGACTCCCTCGGCAGCATTAGGCTGACCGAGTTTGCTGACGCGGACGGTGTGCCCGAAGCTTCGCAGCTGGTTCTGTTCGATGATCATCTTTTTGTGGCCATCCAACGTCTGAACCGTGACGCATTCTTCGCACCCGCCGATTACAGTCTCGTTGCCGTCATCGATACATCAACCGACAGCCTCGTAGACATCGACTCGGACAAGGAAGGCACACAGGGCATCCAACTGAGAACAGCTCAACCCTTCGGCCATATGCAAAGAGGTCCGAAATGGATCCTCGCCTGTGTTGCCTCGTTCGGTGCCCAAGATGGCGGGATCGAGGTCGTCGACCTGTCGACGTTCCAGACAGAAGGGCTTATGCTCTCGGAGACAGAACTTGGTGGCGACGTCGGCCCCTTGACGATGTGGTCGGATAATGAAGGCTACATCGTAATGACCGACGAAAATTTCGCGAACAGCGTCAGACCATTTAGCCTCGACGGGACCGTCGGGGATGTGTTACCAGATCACTCCGGCGGGTACACACCGGCCATCTCGGTTCTCGGCTCCAACCTGTATGTCCTAGATCGAGGAACTTTCAGCGACCCTTCGTCTGCAGGCGTCAAGATCTACGACAGATCCTCAAACACGTTGACCGCTGGGCCGATATCAACCGGTCTCCCTCCATCGGACATCGCCTTCGTGGGCGTTCGCAGAGCGGACTTCGACGGCGATAACGACGTCGACTTCGACGACTTTCTCCGATTTTCCGAAGCCTTCGGGAAGACGACCGGATCGAACGGATACGACTCGTCCTTTGACTTGAACCCGAACGGGGCGGTCGACTTCAACGATTTTCTCCTGTTTGCCGAGGGATTCGGCAAGTAGCTCTGAACGAGACCGACAATGTCTGAAATACCCGTCATACCGCCTGAGAAAGGCGACACGCCACACCACAGCGTACACGTCTACTACGGATACGGGAAGGGCAAGACCACCTGCTGTATAGGTCTTGCCATCCGGGCTCTCGGCGCGGGCAAGCGCGTGGCACTCGTCCAGTTCGACAAAGGATACGACGGCGAGCACGAGCATTACTCAGAACGTCACATCCTTCGGAAGCTCGAAGACATCGACCTGTATCCGACGGGTTGTGAGCGGATGAAAGATGACGGCTCGTTCCGCTTTGGGGTCGAACAACAGGATCTGGATGAAGCTAAGCGAGGTCTGAAAATCGCCAAAAAGCTCATCATTGGGGGAGATCAGGATCTGCTGATCCT
>DPVD01000106.1:61119-83972 GCA_003526745.1 Candidatus Latescibacterota bacterium | reverse complement strand
CTGCATTGAGTAAGACCGGCAGGACGGCCTTGAAACAGTTGTAGGCCCCCGTGAGGTTGACGTCGCTGACCCTGACCCACCTTTCCGCGGACATGTCGCGAAGTCCCCGCTTGAGGGTGTTCATCCCCGCGTTGTTGACCAGGATCTGTATCGTACCTATTTCGGCGACGATCTCAGCTATACGATCCCGATCGTTGACGCTCGCCTCGAAAACTCGCGTGTCCGGCCCACACAGATCTGCGGTCTCTAGGAGCGTCGAGGCTGTGCGACCCACGAGGGCGACATTCATTCCGGCACCCGAGAAGGCCACCGCAATCCCGCGTCCGATCCCTGTCCCCGCCCCGGTTATGAGCGTAGTCCGTTTATCCGACATAGCACCCTTTCCTGCACCACGGCAATAAAATCACAACGAATGTATCGGCGCGTTCGGACTCGGTCAAGGCTCCCCCTCGACGCCCCGTGGTCGGCCTGATGACAAAGTCTACGCCGTAGCTTATATTCCTGTCGAATAGGATGTTATGTAGTTTCTGGATACTTGGAGATCAATTCTACAGATGATTCCGATGGATGAAGCTGTCCGCATCGTCATGGACAGCACGAAGCGATTGCATACGACTAGGGTCCCGCTCATCGACGCACTCGGCCACACGCTTTCCGAGGACGTCGTGAGCGACATCAACATGCCCCCCTTCGAAAAAGCTACCATGGATGGGTATGCGGTGTTAGGGACGGATGTTGCGGCGGCGGCTAGAGACAGCCCGGTAATACTGGAGGTGGTGGAGGAGATTCAGGCCGGGTCCGTCCCGACGAAGGTGGTTTCCGCGGGTGCGGCTTCGCGGATCATGACGGGTGCACCGATGCCGGATGGTGCCGATACGGTGATTATGGTGGAGGACACGGAGACAGAGAACGGCCTGGTCCGGGTCTTCGAGCCTACCCAGCCGGGTCAGAATCGTGTTCCTCTGGGTGAGGACGTTCGTGAGGGGGACGTGGTTCTGACCGCCGAGCGGAGGGTCCGGCCACCCGAAATCGGGATCCTGGCAGCGGTGGGTGTGACGCGCGTGCCCGTGTATCGGAGACCGGTTGTCGGTGTCGTCGCCACGGGTGACGAGATCGTTGAGCCAGGGAACAACCCGGCGCCTGGCCAGATCCGGAACAGCAACGGCTATTCGATGGCGACGCAGGTGGTTCGGGCTGAAGGCACGCCGAAGTATCTTGGAATCGCAGGAGATACGGTAGAGGAGCTGAGGCGTGTGATGGAAGAGGGTCTGGAGACATGCGACGTACTGCTGCTATCGGGAGGCGTATCGGCTGGTGTATACGACCTTGTTCAGGGTGTAATGTGTGATCTGGGTGTCTCCGTTCTGTTCGACCGAATCAAGATGAAACCCGGCAAGCCGCTGACCTTCGGCGTTTGCGGCTCGAAGCTAGTGTTTGGGTTGCCCGGTAACCCGGTTTCGTCACTCGTCGGTCTCGAACTGCTCGTGCGTCCAGCCCTAAGGACGATGCAGGCTATGAGCGACTGCCATAGGCTGCGGATCAAGGCGAAGATCCGGGCTTCATTCTCTCAGAAGACCGGACGGGAGCAGTTTGTTCCCGCTTATACGACGCAGGAAGGCGGCGCCTGGACAACTCGATGGGTAGGTCACCACGGATCGGCTGATCTGTTCTCTATCTCCGAGGCGAACAGTTTGTTCGTCGTGGATGCGGAACGAGATACCGTTGAGGCGGGTGAGGAAGTGGATGTGGTACAACTTTTCGAGTGGTAAGATGACGCCCGAGCTGACACATCTGGACCAGGACGGAAGCATTCGAATGGTGGATGTAAGTGAGAAAGCGGTGACGTCACGTGTGGCCGTCGCCGCCGGCTTGATCTCGATGTCCTCAAAGACACTTGAGATGGTGTCCGGCGGCACGATTCCGAAGGGGAACGTGCTCGAAACGGCCCGGCTTGCAGGCATCATGGCTGCGAAAAGGACCGCAGACCTGATTCCATTGTGTCACCCGATTTCAGTCACGGTTGTGGACATCACGTTTTTGCCTGAGGAGGAAGGGATCGCAGTTCGTTCGGAGGTGAAGGTCGACGAGCGCACTGGTGTCGAGATGGAGGCCCTCGCTGCGGTTTCAGCGAGTCTGTTGACGATCTACGATATGTGCAAGGCAGTCGACAAATCAATGGTGATCGGTGATATCCGGCTGATTAAGAAGACGGGGGGGCGATCGCGAAACTACCTCCGTCCCGGAGAAGAGGAATGATCGATTTAGACATCGTGTTCGCCGTCCTGACCTTGGGCTATATCCTGCTTTGTGCTCCAGGCCCCTCGTGGATTATAACAATCACGCCTCCCAGATTTGGCCATAGCTGAACGAAGTTGAGCGAACCAAGCAATTCCAGGTGGATGAGATCGTGGAAGAGGAGAACAAGTAAAAAAGATTGAGCTCAAGACCAGTCAACTCTGGCACCGGGCGAGCAATAGAGGCAGCCTCTCGGGGCCGGTTGAGGCTCGGGTTTCTTGACAAGAATTCTAGCGTTCGGTAGATTCTCATCTCGTCGGTCAGGAATGTAACGACTGACCCACGACCTCAAGAGCGCCTATAGCTCAATTGGCAGAGCAACTGACTCTTAATCAGTAGGTTCGGGGTTCGATTCCCTGTGGGCGCACCAATAAAAACAAGGAGTTACGGGATTCCCCGTAGCTCCTTTTTTGCTAGGTGTCACTTTCGGCCTGTTCTGAACCCGGTTCCTCGAGCGGGTCATTTACAAAATTCACTAGGTCAGTAAATGATCCGGGTTCGGGGAATATCCCTTTTGGGCGTCATCTACTGCGCAGTGGAGCCCTTTTCTGTTGTGTGATCCGGGTCGCTCCTGTAGATTCTCAATCTGTTCAAAATAAAGTTCATCAACAAAGTCAACATTGTCCCTCTGGAGAACTCCCAGTTCTTCAATATCAGGAGGAAGTAAGCATTATGAGTGGTCTGATTCAGCCCCATGGCGGTCTAGACGCGCCCGTTTCGCGAGCGGTTCCCGAAGCCGAGAGGGAGGCTTTCCTGTCTCGTGTGTCCTCGCTGACCCAGGTTCCTGTCAGCGATGCCGATCTTTCGAGCGTATATCGCTTCGGAGACGGGGCCCTGAGCCCGCTGGAAGGACCGATGGACTCGTCGACCTACGACCGTGTTTTGGAAGAGTCGGTGATTGAGCATAACAGCGAGCTCTGCGCATGGACGATCCCGATCTCTTTTCCCGTCTGCAGGGAGATGGCCGACCGGCTTGAGCCCGGCCAAGAGGTTGTACTGGTAAATTCGAGCGACGATATCGTTGGATCTCTCGAGTTGAGCGATGTCTTCCCTTGGGACAAGGAGACCTACCTGAGAAGCGTCTATCTTACCGACCGGATAGATCATCCGGGTGGGGACATGGTCCTCGAAGGGGACTCGGATAAGACGCACCTGATCGGTGGTAAGATCCACGTGATTCCGCAGGCTCAGCATCCGGCCTTCGCGGACTATGTGAAGTCTCCGTCTTCTGTGCGCGATCTGCTCGCTGGACGGGGATGGGATCGCGTGGTTGCTTTCCAGACGCGGAACCCGCTGCATCGCGCGCACGAATATGCCTTGGTTCATGGGCTCGAGAAGCTCCTAAGAGATGGTGCAAACGCGGGGGCCTGCCTGAACCCGTTGATCGGGGAGACCAAGTCGGATGACGTGAGCGCAGAGATTCGTATGAACACCTACGAAGCGCTGATCGAGTCCCGTGCTCTCGGGGAGGGTGACAGCGACGAGGCTCTCTGGTCCGGACTAGGCGAGTCAGTACCGGACCGAGTCCTGCTCTTGGGTCTGGATATTAAGATGTTCTATGGTGGCCCGAAAGAGGCCGTGATGCACGGAATCTACCGGCAGAACTATGGTTTCACCGACATCGTGATAGGCCGCAAACACGCAGATGCTCCTTATCATGACGGCACTGCAATCTGGGGCGATTTCGATGCGCAGGAGATTTTCAACGATCTGAAGGGTGACCTCAAGATCAAGCCTGTCAACGTCGGGTTTGCGGCCTACTACGATTCTCTAGGGCGCGTCGATCTGATGGAGAACCACGAAGGAGAAGATCCAGTTTTCATCTCTGGGAAGAAAGTTCGCGAGCTTTTGGAGAATGGGGATACGGTCGATCCGAGGATCATGCGGCCCAGCACCTCGGAGATCCTGTCTTCAGCGATGGCTGCGGCCTGAGTTCATTGGGACAGCGGAACAAGAAGCCCTCGATCTAAGAACGGATCGGGGGCCTTTTCTTTTCTAGGACGGAAACACTTTCCGAGAGAATGACCAATTAGACGAACGCGTTTAGAGCATAAATAATTGTAAAAAAAGATTTAAGCGGACACTGGTCTGTGGTGGCATACCCATTGCGAATGAGGACAGGTGGAGTCCTACGTCCACTTTGGACAGAGAACTCCGCCCGCTCGATTGGTGATACTAAATGGTTGTGCATAGTGCAACAAGAGGCATCGAAGCGGCTACCGTCCCCAACCACAAGGCCTAGGAGCACCCCATGCTCAAAATTTTCAAGAAGGCACCGGCCTCTACTCAGCCCGGATCGGAAGACCTCGCAATCAAGCGTCTAAACGCCTTTGGTACGCGTTCCGCGATATGCACGATCATCTCGAATCCGATGGGTGAGAAAGTGCAAGAGGAAGTCGGTCTGGCCACATTCTACGCCCGCCCAAGCGAGCTATACTCGCGTGACGGACACTTCTATCTGGCTCCACCAGCAGGATACAAGCTGTCGTCAGGACTCCTGAGGGGCAAAGGCGAGATCGTCAGTTTGAGCTTTCACTTCGATCGAACACCCTATACGCTGAAGTGCGAGGTAATACAGCGTGTCCGGTTTAGGGACCGGCTGTTGCAGCATCTTGAGCCGCGTGTGGAGATCGGGTTTAAGCTCAAGCCGATCGGGAACGTCGCGAAGAACGAAAACCGTCGGTCGCTTCGATTTGCTCAAGTGCGCGGGGTCAGGGGACCGCAGGTGGCGCCCCACTTCAGGTTGGATGTTTATGCCGAGAGGGTGTCGCTGACGGGTAACTCTGACGGTGGGCCCGAGATCCTGTCGTTCCCAGGAGATGACCCGATCCCCGAGGATGTGAAAGGGTGCACGAAGCCCGAGGATCTGGTCGCACTGTTCCACGGATACATCCAGTCCAATCCGGACCACCGGCGCTCGGTCTACCTGTCGAAGATGTCTCAAGACGTGCGATTCGGGCGAACGGACATCGTACCCATCGGACAGAGCGACGTACTCGGCCTCGATGGTGAGGCACGCACTACCCAGATCCATTTGCGTCGTCCGGTCGAGATGCTAACGAAGGATGGACCCGAACTGCGAGAGGGAGATGTGGTCATCCTGAACTTCGCACTGCGCAAGTTTGCCCAAGGCGCGGACGTGCACCATCGATGGGTCTGTCGTGTCCATAAGTCCGGGGTCAAGGTGATCACAGTACGTCCGAAAGGACTGATCCAGAAACAAGCCGGTCTCCCCGTCGTGCTCAAAGACTTTAGCGTGAGTGGTGCGGGTCTGCAGAACAGCCCGCTGCTCGAGACCTTCTTGATGAGTGGTGAAACAGTCCCGGATGACCCGTCGGCTTTGTTAGAACGCTTGGAAGGCACGGGACTCCTTCTGAGTTTTTATCCCCGAACGCACTTTCAGAATGAGCTGGCGATCTATAAACCGAATGTTCCTCCGGTCATACCCGTGATCGGTGAGATTGTCCGCGGGGGGATCGATTTGGGTAAGGACACCGGACGTCTTGCGAACATTGGTGTGGCATTCCGGTTTGACCCGGCAGACTACGATCCGATGACATACGAGGTCCGATCTTGGGAGCCGCTGCGCGCGCTTCGTGAGAACCCCCACTTCAAGGAAGTCCATCGGGCGCTGAACGGTCTGCTGGCATATATGGAGCGATAGCGTGTCTGCAAACACAGACATGAACCTGACCGTTCGCCGCGCGGAGAACGGAATCGGATGACTGTCCTGCGACAGCAGATTCGTGAAGTTCTGGTCTCGCAAAGTACGAATTGAACAAAGCGGGCAGTCCGCGTCCTGACACAAGAAGAGCAGGACACCGTCTAACAATACCATCCCGTAGTCACTTTATTGGCCCGACGCCACCAGGTGTCGGGCCTTTTTTGGGAGGTTGCAGTGCGTGAAGTGTAACGGTTCTGTTGTCTTTCTAAACCACCACCCGAGTGATATGATGAGAATTTGCCTTGCCGTTTGCCCTCCTACTCAGTTCTGTCGGTGCCGCGACCGTCGATTTCACGGTTTTCTACCTGAAAGACAGGGACCCTTCTACGCACTGCTAGTGGCAGGGCAAGCGACTCCCATGCGAGGTGGAGTGGACCCGAGGTTGTACTGATATGATCTCGTTACCGTCTCCGTGGGGCGAGTATGCGATCGATCGAGAGAAGGCGAATTACGATCCGGCCGCCAGATAAAGTTTTCTGACGGTTGAAGTCGGAAGCGTGCCGGTGGGAGCAAGCCCGTATGGTGCGCTGGTGATGGTCGGGAATGTATGGGATTGGACTTCGACGAAGGGGATCCTGCTGACCGAAGCTGGAACAACACGGACGGCCTCGCCCGCTGCGTGCGGGTCGCGATCACGCTTTCGGCTTCAAGTGTGTGAAGCCTCGGTAGTCTACTAGAGCTTGTTTTAGAGTTCTTGGAGCTATTGCGACAGCCTGAGCTCCAAATCGCTAGCCCCGACGCGGCGCACGAGCGCTTCTGCCTGAGTGGCGTAGGCAGGATCGTCGCCAACCGTGTCCAGCCACTCCTGCCAGTACTCCTGAGCCTCTTCCATTTGCTCCAACCCGCTCAATGCTTCAGCCATGCCTAGGAGTGACGCGAGGTCGCCTGGTTGTTGCTGCAGCACCACACCGTATGCCTCCACGGCTATTTCGTGTTCTGACTTTGCTAGGGCGATGTCGGCGATCAACCGCTGAGGCTCCACATACGAGGCATCTTGTTCGAGTATAGAACGACAGTACTCGAGTGCCTCGGGATACTGTTCTGTGTGGTAGTAAAGAACAGCTAGGTTCAGGTATAGGGCGATGTCACCAGGACTCAACGCGAGCGCCTTCTCGAACTCAACAACGGCCTTGTCGAACTGGCCCTGTTGGATCAGAACCGTTCCCAGGTTGACTCGCGGGTTGGGGTTGTCGGGTGAGGCCGTTATCGCAGCCTGATAGTGGCTCGAGGCGCTCACGGTGTCTCCCTGTGCGAGAGCGACGTTTCCGAGACCGATCTCGGCATCGGCAAGCGCATTCGGGAGCGATCTGGAAGATTCGTAAAAGGCTGCGGCCTGGTCCAGATCACCAGCCTGGAACTGTGCGTTCGCCAGACTGACGAGTACGGCGCCGTTCTGCGGATGGTGACGTCGGGCGGCCTGGAGGGTCGAGATAGCGCTGAGCGGGTCGTTTGTCCCTGCCTGAATTGCAGCCAGGTTGATCGATGCTCGTAGGAAAGTCTCGTCTCGTTGCAAGGCGATCTGGTAGTTTAGCATTGCTTCAGAAGCCTTGCCCTCTTGGTAGCTCAGTCGGCCGAGGTTGTATGCCGATTTCGGTGTGGGTTTCAGACGCTCCGCAGACTCAAAGGCTGATCGCGCGCTTTGCGTGTCCCCGAGCCGAGCGTAGACTGTTCCGATGTCGACGAGGACGCTCGAGTTGGCGGCATCCCGGTCGAGCGAATACAGGAAGGCCGAAAGGGCTCCCTCCAAATCGTCAGATTCCATCATCCGTCGTCCACGATCTGCCGACTCCGACGCGGTCGGCTGTCTGCGAGGCGGCCGTATCTTCGATCGCATTCTCTGCAGACCCTTTCTTGCAATCTCGTTTCCGGGATCGCGATCGCGCGCGCGCCGGTATGCAGTTCTCGCGTTGCGGTATCGAGAGAGTTCTTCCTCCGCAAGCCCGAGACCGGCGTATGCCTCCGCTGTCCTTACGCCTCGGTCGATCGCCATTTTGTAAGTCTTCCGGGCGTCTTGGAAATCTCGCATGCCGTAGTGAAGATCGCCCATCCGGGTGTAGACGTAGCTGCGGCCTGGGTCGAGCCCGATCACACGGCGATAGTGATCAAGGGCTTGGTGATCGTTGGCGACTGCCGCGTAGGCACCGGCAATCCATTCGTGCGCGTCAAGGTTGTTCGACTCTTTAGCAAGGACTCTGCGAAGCAGGGGAATCGCATCAGTATGTGCCAATGTCCCGATGAGTATGCGGCTTCGCGCCATCAGCCACGAAATCTCGTTAGGCCGCTTGGTGAGTGCGTCCTTGTAGAGTTGGTCTGCCTTGGCCTGATCCCCTACGCCTATGTAGGCTGAGGCTAGCGGTTCGAGGACGTCCTCGATTTGAAGTCCTCCTTCTATCGCTTGGGTGTAAGCCTCGATCGCAGCCTGGTAATCGCCTCTTGCGGAGCGGAGCCTTGCCACCATCAGCTGGGCGTCGGTGCGGCCAGGCTGCTCGGCCAGCACGCGGTTGAAGGCCGCTTCAGCTTCTGCGTAGTCTTTCGTCTTGAGTGCGAGTTCGCCCGCAGCGAGCCAGAGATCCGTGGATTCCACACCAACTTCGTGTGCCGCCGCCAATGCGTCTTTCGCCAGTTCAAAGTCGCCCGCTCTCGTGTAGGCGCGCGTCAAACCTACATGATATGCTTGCTCGCCGGGTATCCGGGCAACGGCGCGTCCTAGGTAGTCGACCGCGCGGTCAAACTGCCCGAGGCTGAGATGAACGGAGCTGGCTCTGTAGAGTCGATCCGGGTCGACATCCGAAAGACCGAGGGCCCGGTCGTAGTAGGTGGCTGCGAGTTCACTTTGTCCGAGACGCTCGTGAACCAGACCGAGCTGGTCGTATGCGTCGTCGTGCCAGGGGACGGCTTCCAGGACAGACTGGAGCGCGGCGATCTCTCCGGAGGTATCGCCGTCCAGGTTCGCAAGATTCGCGATCGCGAATCGGGGAGCAACGTAGTTCGGGTCGAGGGCTGAAGCCTGTCCGTAGTAATCGAAGGCCATCTGAGTATCGCCCCGGACTTCGGCGACGTGCCCTAGTAGCGCGTAGGTCTTTGCGTATGTCGGTTCCATCTTCAGGGATTGTTCGAGCTTCCGTCGCGCCTTTTTGCGTTGTCGATACAGGTGTTTCTGTTTGACGGTTTCACTGAGCAGTGACTCGGCTTCCTGAGTTAGCTGATAGGCCCGCCGGGACTCTGTGGGACGACGACCGACCGTTCCGGGTGCCATACCGCCTGGATCAAGCCCCAGACCGGCGACAATCTGCAGGTAGAGGGCATCCTGCAGTTCGAAAAAGCCGTCCCGGCTGCCTTCTGAAAAGGCCCACGAGACGGACTTGCCGCGGTGGACGTCGATAAGCTTGGCGGCCATCCAGGCTTCCGAGCCTTCGGGCGTGACAGAGGGGACGATAGAGAGTCCGTCGAGGAACGCACGTGCCTGGTGTCTGTTCCGGGTCGACCCCACGAGCCCCGTGATGATCAGGTCTGCATCGAGCCACTGACCCACCTTCTGCTGCACAGAGGCAGGAAGCCAGGCGGGACCCATTGACTTGGGTCCGAGGACCTTATCCAAACGGTCCTGGACGTAGTCGGCGTGCACGGGCCTGAGGTTGCTCGTCCGAGTGAGCTTCTCTACCAGTTCGCTTGATACGCTCATAGCGATCCACTGGTCTCCTCTGGATAGTGTCCCGACAGGGAACACGGCTACAGAGGCCTGATTCTGTCCCCGGGCGCCCAAGGGAATCAGGATCAGAGCTACTAGGAAGGCTGCTTTTGTGCGCTTGAGCATACTTGGGTCATCCTGCGGTCTGACATACATATCCATGTGAATAATCGGCACTTTCGCCGAATTCATAAGGCTTTTCCGTCTCCTTTTCTGAGACGTGCGCCATATGCCCCATCTGTTCCGTCTATGTCAGGTAGGATATACAGATCGTCGCAATCCCTGAAGAACCCGCTTTCTGTTCTGAGAAATTCTTCTATAACCTCCTCGTTCTCCTGTGGTTCTGTAGTACACGTCGTGTAGACAAGGTATCCACCAGATCGAACGTGGCCTGCCGCCGAAAGGAGGATTTCCAGCTGTCGCGATGCCATTCGGTGGATGTCGCTGGGTTGGCGTCGCCAGCGGATCTCTGGATGTCTGGAGAGCGTGCCAAGGCCCGTGCACGGAGCATCGACGAGGACATGGTCGAACTTCGCGCTGAACGGGATGGCTCGTGCGTCTGCGACGACGATATCGATATCCATCCGCAGTCGATTCGCGTTTTCCTTGAATCGTACGATTCGTGAAGGTGACAGGTCAGATGCGATGACGGCGGCACCTTTGGAAGCAGCTACGGCCGCTTTGCCCCCCGGGGCCGCGCAGACATCGAGGATTTTATCACCGGTCGAGGCCTCGAGCAGGCCGGATACCCGAGCGGCCCCGGGGCCCTGCACGCTGAACCAGCCCTCTCTGTGTGCGGCGGTCGCGAAGAGTCCCTTAGCTACTGCTATGTTCAGGCTGTCGGCCAGGCCAGGTGTGCCTGTCGTTGAGATGCCGGATTCTTCGAGTGTCCTGGCCAGATCTTTGGCAGTGGTACGCAGAAGGTTTGTCCGAATTGTCAGAGGCGGACGGGTATTGCCAGCCTCACATAGTGCTCTTGTGCGTTCCGTCCCGAATCGCTTAACCCAGCGTTCGATAAGCCAGGCGGGATGCGAGTATTCTGTAGAGAGATGGTCGACAGGCTGTGATAGTGGGTCTGGCCACTGAACCTGCCGCCGAGACTCCGATACACCTCGAAGCACTGCGTTGACCATTGACGACAAACCCTTGCCCCCTCGACGGGCAAGGTTGACGGACTCCGATACGACAGCGTAGCTCGGTACCCGGTCCAGATGCAGAATCTGGTAAGCGGCGGAGCGCAGTAGGTTTGCGTACGGACGCTTGAGAGTGCGGATCGGTTGCTTCAGGTAGGCGTTGAGGATGTGGTCGATACGTCCCCGCCAGGTGAGCGTTCCCAGAACGATCTCGCGGAGCAGGCGGGCGTCCGCAGAGTCACGCTCTTTGTCGAGCAGGGTATTGGCGTATGCTCCGGCGTCGACCCGGTCGAGGATGTCGATCGCTCGACCTCGGGCAGTCCGGTGAAGTGGGGGAGAGGAAGTCACCCATGAAATGTCCGCTTCGCTTCAGACCAAGTCAAGACATGTCGGAATCTCCTAAAAGCCTTGCACTGCTTGACTTAGAAAGATCGATCGGATAGATTAAGTTCGCTTTTCACGGTGCCGTGGCGGTGTCTGCGGCACCTTCGTTTTGGGACGTTTTCAGGAAGGATGTATAATGTTTGACGATCGGAAATGGCCACACGAGACGAGCCTGAAGCACGCGTCTCGAGACGCCATTCGCCTGGATGACGAAGAAGAAGAGGAGGAGGACGAGGAGAGCGAAAAGGGATCCAAGGACGGAGAGTTCCTCGGACGCAGCCTGATCAAAGCAAGGACGATCCTGATTTCCGACCCTGTTGATCACAAGCTGACCGCAAGAGTGACTGCACAGCTCCTGTTCTTGGATCACGAGGATCCTGAGAAGCCGATCAAGATTTTCATCAACTCACCCGGCGGTAGCGCCGACGACGGATATGCTATCTACGACCTGATCCGGTTCGTTCGGCCGCGGGTGAAGATTATCAGCGCGGGTCTTTCGGCGAGTGCTGCGACGGTGATCATGCTCGCTGCGGAGAAGCAAGACCGTCTCGCTCTTCCGAATGCACGCATCATGATACACCAGCCCTCGATGCGATCGTTCGGTGCGGCAGAGGACATCAAGCGGACGGCCGAGCAGATCCTGAAGCTGAGGCAACGGATCAATGAGCTGTATGCCCAAGAGACCGGTCAGCCGATCGAGAAAGTGTCCGAGGATACGGACCGTGACTACTG
Organism: Candidatus Latescibacterota bacterium; assembly: GCA_003526745.1. GTDB lineage: Bacteria > Latescibacterota > UBA2968 > UBA2968 > UBA2968 > UBA2968. Next base: position 72,016 of record DPVD01000106.1, on the reverse strand, counting down.
GATGTCTGCAGAGGAGGCGGTCGAATATGGGTTGATAAGCCGCGTTGTCAACAATCTCGACGAGCTTGAAGACTAGACACAACAGAAATGCGTATGGCGACCGAGACAATTCCCATTGCGACGGACGATCCGGTAAATGCAAAGATTCTGTCGGTGTCAGAGGACAAGATCTTGGGCTTTCACCGGAATCCGATTCGAGAAATCGCCGATCAGTCGGATGTTCCCATAGATGATGTCGTTAAGCGAATCCGCGCCATGCTTGAAGGAGGTACGATTCGCCGAGTTCGTCAAACCCTTATGGCTACGAATCTCGCTCCCGGAGCTCTAGTCGCTTGGCGTGTTTCGGAAGATCGCCTGAACGAGATCTTCGATTGGATGTTCCAGCAGGACCCGTTCTCCGGACACGTGGTGATTCGTACGACGGATGAGGGGAAGACGGGCGCGCGATACCGGCTGTGGACGACAGTGAAGGTACCGCTGCCCTACTCGATGGATAAGCACTGTGAGCTTCTGTGTGAGAAGACCGGTGCCGAGGTCTTCCGGCTTATGCCGGCTAAGAGTATCTTCGCTCTGGGTGTTGGGCACGTAAGGCGACGCTCGATGGAACCCGGGAGCAAGTCAGACGAACCTGCTATGCCTCGTCACGTCGAGGTCGTAGAACTTTCGGATCTCGACTGGCAGGTGATGATGGGCCTCAAGCGTGAGTTCGAGATGGAGGAGATCCAAGACGATCCCTGGGTGCAAAGAGCAGAAGAAGCGGGTCTTTCTCTGGATCAGTTCTGCGAGGTTGCTGAGGATCTGCAGTCCCGAAAAGTGGTCGGCCGATTCTCCACGTTTCTCGAGCATTCAAAACGTCTGAAGACTGGAGAACGCGTGACGCGTTACAACGCACTCTTTCACTGGGCCGTCGCGAAAGGTCGTGAGATAGAAGCTGGCTGCGAGGTCGGTCGACATGATATCATGACGCATTGTTATTGGCGTGAAGGTGGGCCCGAGTTCGGAGATGTCAACATCATGGGCGTCGTGCACGGTATGGAGCGTGAGAAGGTCTTCGAACACAAGCAGGCGATTGACGATCACCTAGCCTTCTGCGACATACCCATCAGCTATACAAACGTGTTCTGGGGTGGCCGGAGCGAGATCAAACCGTCCGAGATCTCACCGTCCGTATATCGTGAGTGGTGTGCGTCGATGGGTGTTGATGCGGAGGAGATGAAAGGCTGAACTACTAAGGCACAAAGACACGAAGAATGTATGACACAAAGCCCGTCGGTTGTTCCGGCGGGCTTTGTGTTTTCAAGCCTCTGATGCCGAAGGCGCGAAGGTTCTGCCTTGGAGGGTGGAGAGCCCAGAAGGGGCGTGGTGATAGCAGCCCCGGGTAGTTGCGATCCAGCAAAGTGCGTCGCGGTGTGGAAACCGATCGAGATGCTTGAGGTCCCCGGTAGAGCTTGCGGACACCTTTCTCTTTACTCGTCGTCGGCGTCCTTTGCCTTCTGGTTGATCCGGTAGACGAACGATAGGATCTCGGCGATGGGTTTGTAAAGCTCGGATGGAATCTCGGCCTCGAGATCGAGCTGGGATAGTACAGTGATCAGATCCGGATCCTGATGGATCGGGATGTTGTTTTCCTTGGCGAGCTCGAGGATCCGCTCGGCAAGGAGGCCACTTCCTTTGGCGACCAGCCGAGGTGCGCCGTCGTCAGGTGGACGATACTTCAGGGCAGCGGCCGTCGAACGCGATCCCGGTTCCTCGTCGGGTCTTTCATCTTCAGAGGGCATTCGCTATGCCACGGGCTCCAAGATCGGTTTGCCTATACGTCCCTGGAGGACCTCAGGTACGTCGACGCTACCGTCTTCGCGTTGGAACTGCTCCACGATCGCAGGTAGCAGACGGCTGGTCGCGAGTCCGGATGCATTAAGCGAGTGGATGAACTCGTTTTTGCCGGTGTCTTCGCGCTTGTAGCGTGTGTTACTACGCCTAGCCTGGTAGCTTTGGGCGTTCGAGGCCGAGCTGACTTCCTTGTATTCATTCATGCTCGGGATCCAGACCTCGATGTCGTAGGTCTTGGCCATCGACGCACTGCAGTCCTTTGCGGCCAGTTTCGAGACCTGGTAGTGCAGTCCGAGTCCTCTGACCAGCTGCTCGCCTTTCTCGATCAGCTCTTCGAGCGCGGCATCGGAGTCTTGGGGGCGCGTAAACTGGAAGATTTCGACTTTGTTGAACTGGTGTGACCGGATCATCCCACGTTCGTTTGCCCGGTAGCTTCCGGCTTCCTTCCGGTAGCAGGGTGTGTAGGCGAAATACTTCTTCGGAAGTTCTGCCTCCGGGATGATTTCGCCGCGATGGAAGTTGATCAAAGCCGTCTCGGAAGTGGGCAACAGAAAGTGCTTCGATGGCTCGTCTCCGTCTCCCCGGATGTGGAACACGTCATCCCGGAATTTCGGGAACTGACCCGCGGCGAATCCGCACTCTTCGATCAGGAGGTGCGGCGGCAGGACGAACTCATAGCCGTCCTTGACGTGCTCGTCAACGAAGTAGTTCAAGAGCGCCCACTCGAGGAGCGCACCATCACCTCGATACAAGACGAAGCCATTGCCGCCCATCTTGACGCCGCGTTCATAGTCGATTAGGCCTAGATCGGTTGCGAGATCGACGTGGTCTTTAGGGGCCAGCCCACTGAGATCAGGCTTCTCACCGAATGTCCGGATGACCTCGTTGTTCTCCTTGTCTCCGGCCGGCACGTCGGCGGCGGGAATGTTCGGCAGACCCTCGAGAAACGCCCTAATTGATGCCTCAACGTCAGTGAGCGTTGACTCAAGGTCCTTTATTCGAGTCGAGACCTCACGCATCTCTTCCCGCACCGCAATGGTGTCCTTGCCCTCCTTCTTCAGGGCCGGGATCTCGGCAGACACCTTGTTGCGCTTCCCTCTGAGTCCGTCGATCTCGGGAATAATGTCCCTGCGCCGTTGGTCCCAGGCGAGCAGCTCGTCAAAGCTGATTTCGTCCATTCGCTTGAGAAGGGCAGCCTCGACTTCTTTCGGATTCTGTCGGATGAGGTTAATGTCGATCATTCCTGCACCTCGTTCCTTCTACTTGAGTGAGATAGCGCTTCCCCGTCCGAGTCTGTGGAGGAGTGCCGCGATTTGAAGTGCCGTTTCCCTGTCCATCCGTTTCAGGACGTCCCTGAGGTCGGAATCATCAAGGATCACGAGGATCTGGACCCCCTCACCCGCCGTCATGATTTCGCACTGTCTGGCAAGCTTGCCGAGTTTTCTTTCCCTCGCGTCGATCCGCTGCTGAAGACGCCGCTGCATTTCCTTCTTAAGCAGCTTCATCTCCTCGCGTTCAAGCTGGATGTTTTGTTGTGCCGACCGGCCGGCCGGTCTAGCCTTCGGGAATGATGATGGTTGTTTTGCGACCGACTGGTAGGGCGACACCGTTTGTGGGGCAGGGTCGCTTTCCGTGGTGTCGACCTCAGTGACTGCGGAGTCCCGTTTATCTGAACTGTCGTAGGATTCCTTCGCCTCTCCGACAAGGGGCTCGGCTGGGATTTCGTGGGCGAGGTGCTCGATCGGCGTTTCTGCCAATTCGCCAGATACGGTCTTTTGGGCACCCTGTCCCCCGGATGGCGACCAGAACAGGACCACCATCGTTGCTAAGGCGACCGCAAACGACCCGAACATGCCGAGAACCAGGAGTGTTGCAGTTCGGAAGTTCATATTCGGTCGATCCTCTTTTCCCCGCTGGGGAGAACTCGGTTTCTGCAAATTTCTAGACCAAGGGGCATCCAGGCCAAATCGGCAGAATGTGCCGAGATGTCCCCCAATATCGGTGTAGATCTGTGGAATATTCCAACATCGAGGAATTCACCGTTCAGTTGGGGCGAACGATAGTTGTCGTAACTTGTTGATTCATATGGCCGCGGCAGAATATTCCCGGAATACGCAATGCTGGTACACGGATTGCAGTCCAGAAGGAGTGACCATGCAATACCACCGCTCCACCACAGGGTGGACCAGCCGAAAGAAGAAAAGATGCTTGCCGACGATATGAAGAGACGGAACGAACTGGCCTATCTAGCGCTCTATTACGCAATTACCGGGAACGAAGAACGATCCGAGATGATCCGACGCGTTGTTCGTCGTCTTGAAGGCCAGCGGGTTGAGGCCACGCCGGACCTCGTCGAAGCCTAAGCCTCGTTCGTTCACTAAACTAAGCCGTTGATCAACTCACAGATTCGCTTGATATCCTCGTCAGCCAACTCGGCATAGAGAGGTAGCGAGAGGATTTGGTCGGCAGCAGCCTCTGAAACCGGGAATTGCCCTTCTCTATGTCTGTACTTTTCGAACGCGGGTTGACGATGAAGGGGGGTCGGGTAGTGAACACCCGTTGCGATTCCCGCGACCTTAAGTGTCTGTCGGATCTTATCCCGCATCTGCGTTCGAATAACGTAGTAAGTGTAAACGTGTCTGCATCCGTCAACCTCGACGGGTGTCGATGCGACACGATCTGACAGCAGACTGTTGTAAAGCCTCGCCTTCGCCCTCCTGGCTTCCAGCCAATTTTCCAGATACTTCAGCTTCACATCCAGCACAGCTGCCTGGATTCCGTCCATCCTGTAGTTGAATCCTGAGCGTTCGTGCAGATAGTGATCGCTCCGTCCGTGATCAGCCAACCTGCGCATCCGATCAGCCAGTTCGGCATCGTGTGTGACGAGACCACCTGCGTCACCGAAGGCTCCCAGTATCTTCCCCGGATAAAAACTGAACGTTGCCGCCAGGCCAAATTGGCCCGCGCGCCGTCCCTTGTACTCCGCACCGTGCGCCTGAGCTGCGTCCTCAAGGACTAGCAGGTCGTGTCGATTGGCGACCTCCAGAATCGGGTCCATGTCGGCGATCTGACCATACAGATGAACAGGGACGATGGCCTTGGTTTTCTCGGTGATCGCGTTTTCTAGCAGTCCCGGTTCCATGTTCAGCGTCGTATTGTCAACATCGACGAACACAGGCGTGGCGCCAGTCTGCACGATGGTTTCGACCGTAGCGATGAAGGTGTTCGGGACCGTTATTACCTCGTCGCCGGGACCAATATCGAGTGCTGCGAACAGGACGTGGAGCGCCGAAGTTCCTGAGCTGACTCCCACTCCGTAAGGTAGGCCGCAGTATACAGCAAACGATTCCTCGAAAGCCTTGACGAATGGTCCACTCGCAAATGCTGCACGATCGATGACGCTCTGTATCGCATCATCTATCTCCGGTTTGATGCTCTCGTACTGTGCGACTAGGTCGAGAAAGGGTATATCCGATATCGCGGGTGTCGATGCCATGAGCTAGTCGAAAACCTTTTGGATGTTATACTTTTCTTCCGGACTTGAAGCGCGGGCGATCATGTCACCAATCAGACCTGTGCAGATGATCTGGAATCCAAGAACGGTGAGCAACGTACCCAAGGAGAGTAGCGGATATCTATGTTGAATCGTGCCCGTGCGCAGCCAGAGAGATGCGATGTAGGCATTTACGAGCATGCCCACACCGGTCAGGAGGACACCGAGCACTCCGAAGAGGTGAAGAGGGCGACCCATGTAGCGTCCGAGATACATGACGGTGAGAAGGTCAAGGAAGCCCTTGAAGAGGCGGCTCCAGCCATACTTGGTCGTGCCGAATTGACGCGCGTGGTGCTGGACAGGTACCTCCGAAACGCGATATCCTTCGAGATCGGCCAGGACGGGTATGTAGCGGTGTAACTCACCGTAGATCTTGACGTCTTGTGTCACCTCACGCCTGTAGGCTTTCAGACCACAGTTGAAGTCGTGGATGTCGATCCCTGCAACGCGTCCTGTCACCCAGTTGAAAAACTTCGAAGGCACGGTCTTACCCAAAGGATCGTGCCTCTCCTTTTTCCAACCTGAGACGAGGTCGTAGCCCTCCTCGAGCTTGCCAATCAGGTTAGGAATCTCGGCTGGATCGTCCTGAAGGTCGGCGTCCATCGTGATGACATACTTGCCATGAACCCGCCCGAAGGCAGCCGAATAAGCGGCTGCCTTTCCGAAGTTTCGACGGAACTGGATGATCTTCACAGCATCGCTTCGCTTGTGAAGCTCCTTGAGCACTTCGATCGAACCGTCGGTGCTTCCATCATCGATGAAGATGACTTCGTAAGTCAAACCGTAATCGTTAACCGCATCCTCGATCCGCTGGAACAGGGGACGCAGGCTTTCTTCCTCGTTCAAGAGAGGGATGACGATCGACAGGTCGAGAGTGTCAGACATTCGGTTGAGTTCCTTGTATCTCGGTTCGTATTCGGGCTCGTGCCCAAAGTCTTCAAAGTATCAAATAGCGCGCTGTTGTTCAAGATTGTTGCGTGTTCTGAGACTCAAACGGTTTACGGATTACGGCAATCATCGAGAGTCCTGGAAGCAGTAGAAGCCTGTCTAGGCCCCGCCATAGCCAAACTAAACTGTCGAAGACCTTGAGCTGAAAACGTCCCAACCTCCGTCGACAGATAATCTTCCCGCTCAGGAAACACGGGACCATCCCGATTCTGCTGAGCGACGTGATTTTCTCGCGCCTAATCCCTCGTTTTCACCGGCCGACCTCAATTGCTTCTTCGGGTATCGTCAGCCCCAAGGCAGAAGATCGTGCTTATCCTCAAAGGACCCACGAGATAGTCTTGGAACGGGCCCAGATGATGTCGTGGGAGGCGTCTTCTTTGTGCGTCAATTCTTGGCCATCGGTCAGGTCCTCGAATCCCGGTTTCCACGTGTGAAGAAGACTAATCCCGCAATCAGGAGTATCGTCGAAATAAGCGAAATCCATCGACAAACGACGGCGAGTGAGTCCTGGTATGTCAACGTAACGGAGTGATTGCCCGCAGGTAGGGGGACGGCCTGCCAGACGTAGTTGGCCCTAAGGATCTCGACGGGCTGTCCATCGACCGCAGCGGACCAGTAGGGATGGAAGTTCTGCGAAACAACGAGCAGGCTGTTTTGGTCGCTCCGCACGTTCAGGCGGACAATACCTTGTCGCTCATTGAAGGCGTCTACGACAACGCGACCTGTGGGTTGAACGCCTGCTAGCTGGAGCGGTGCTTCCTGCTCGAGAATGACCTGACGAGTCGGGTCAAGCCTGGCGGATGTCAGCGCTTGTAGTGCTTGATCCTCATCGCCGACTCGGATCGCATCTGTGGCTAGGTAGAAGAAGGGTAACGCATTTCGGTTCCTGAAGAGGTAGACGTTGCGCTCGGTTGCCACTGCTTCAATACCGGGCCTGAGGGTGACTTCTTCTCCCGTCTGCTCTGGCGAGACGAGTGCAGGCAACAGACCTTGGACCTTCTGGGCGGCGATCGCCAGATACTTGACGTTCAGTATGTTCAGCAGCTGATACGTTTCGTTTCGTTGGCCCGACTGAAGCAACTGCATCAGGTGCTTGGTAGCCCGGTCGTATCGACGAAGGATGAACGGCTCGTGATAGTCCACGGTCACAAGGTCTACGCTTTCTGGCAGCTGAACGTCGCCAGCCGGAATCCAGGTCCGATGGTAGTCCGTGTCCGATTCTATGATACCGAGCGTTTGAGGTATGTAGACATCGGGGTCAGGGAAGCGGTCGGGGTTGACATACTTCAGGAACTGCTTGTTGATTCGCCACGTGTCGATCAATAGGATCGGAAGCAGGAGAAGCAGGAAGGTCTGAGCAGGTATGCGCTTCCGTATCCTCAGGATGGTCAGGCCAGTGAGAGCAGCAAGCCACAAGGAACCGAGCCACGCACCCGTCGAGAGTGAGTGTAGATTCTGCTTGGCGACTTGGAGTTTATCGCCTGGTATATCCGACCAGAACAGGCTGTTCCAGAGGGACAGGATCGTATCCGGAGTGACAGCCACGATCAGAAATAGGACGCACGAGATTCCGCCGAATAGACGGATCCGAGACCCGTCCACGTCGGTCTGATTGTCGAGCAACCGATTGATTGCTGTGGCGGCGAGTAGCACGGCGGGGAATGCGAACAGGAAAGCGATCATGCCCGGCGTTCTGAGCACGTTCATTCCCGGCACGAAATGGTAGAAGAACAGGAAGACTGGTGTATGTGAACCGAGGGCGAAGGCCATGGCGATCGCGGCGACCAGCAGATGGGGTAGAACGCGTTTGTCGGTCCTAGTTCGGGCGATGGCCATAGCTGCAAAGAAAACGATCGCGATCCCGAAGTACTCGGCGTTCAGTTTCAGGGCATTTCGTCCCCAGTAGAGATTCTGGCGCTCCTGAGGCTTGAAGAAGTGGACGAATTCGGGAATCAGAAGCGAAGCGATTTCTTCGGGATGGAGCGACCAGGATTGCGCATACTCCAACGAAACGCCCTGGCCCTTGTCTCCGGCTCGTCTGGATTCCGTCTTTGTGTATTCGTAAGCGGGGAACGTCCCGGTGGCCCCGACGGCCAATCCGAGTACTATGCCACCTGCTGCCAGAGCCGTGCGAACGGTCGCCGCCCGAACGTCACGTTCTTCGAGGTATGTCTGGACCAGACGCACAACAAAGTAGATGCCAAGCCCGATCAGTGCGTAGTACAGCATCTGCAGGTGGGGCGTATAGATGCCCGCCGCTACGCCGGCACCCAGTACGAAAGTATGGAGAGGCTTCCGAGTATCGATGATGCGGTCGAGCGCACAGACCATCAGAGGCAACGCCGCCATGGCCAGCATCTTCCCTTCCTGACCAGGGTAAATGAACGTCAGGAGAGTTGGCGAAGATGCGTAGCCGAAGCCCGCAAGAATGGACGTGGATCTGCGAAGCCGCATTCCACGTGCACAATGGTATGTGAAGAGTCCGGCGAAGAAGGTGGCAAAGAAATATCGCCAGCCCAGATATCGGTGAAAGGTTGTGAAGACATAGATGGGGTAGAGGGGAAAGTACTTCGGCTGACGGAACCCAGAGATGGGTGTGCCGCCGAGATACCGGTCCCAGTTTTCGGGAGCGAGATCCGCGATCTTCTCAGCTGCTGACTCCTTGCCCCGGTAGTACTCCATCCGGGTGTCCAGGCCCTCCATCACCTCGTTGGAGAAGATGAAACCGGTGAAGTAGATGAGCGTAAAGAGTCCGAAGATAGCGGGCGCGATCCACCAGGCTTTCAACCTGTCCTCAAGGACCAGACGTTTCTGGCCACTCCTCTCGGGCGATCTGCTCATAGCGCTGCGATCCCGCTAGCCGCGAGTCTCGACCACTTCGCGATACACCTGCTCCTGTGCGGAGGCGATGTTGTCCCAGGTGAAGCGCTCGGCCCAACGACGACCCTCACGGCCGAGCCGATTCCGAAGCTCCCCATCCGTGATCAGCCGTCGGATCGCGTCGGCGATCTCGTCGACATTCTCTGCCTCCGCGAGGAGACCCGTCTCTTCGTGTCGAACGGCATCCTGAAGTCCGGGGATCCGTGTACCGACAACGGCCTTCCCGGCCGCAGAAGCTTCCATGGCTGCGATACACCAGCCTTCGTATCGGGAGGGTGCTACGTTGAAGAGACTTCCGCGGAAAAGCGATGTTTTCGTATCGGTGTCTACAGGACCAGTGAACGTAACGTGCTCGAAGATTCCGTTCTCCTCTGTGAGTTTCTGGAGGTCGGCGAGTCGTTCGGGCGTTCCTCTTCCGGCGACGATGAGTCTCAATCCTTGATTCGCTGCCCCCGCTTTGGCATAGGCCTTAAAGAGGAGGTCCAATCCTTTTGTATAAGTATCCAACCTGCCGAAGTAAAGGATGTAGTCCTCTTCGACAGGGTCATCGATGAAGCAGGAGGCATCGACACCCGTGTAGACAAGATGAAGACCTTCGTGCGATCCTCGGATGGCCCCGATTCCTTTCATAACACTAGGAGAGATTGAGATCACATGATCGTATGTCTTCAATGCGGATTGCTCCGCGATTGCTGCGATACGCCCGATGGCGCCCCTCTTCTCGGTCGCGTGTTCGCCCATCAGGTGGAAGCACTCGAGGATGCTTACGTCGCGGCTGGATCGGGATGCCCACAGCGGTGCGAAGGCCGAGAAGGAATACACCCAGAGATCAGGTGAGGTTTGGGCAACCAGACGACTTGACTGTAAGGCGAAGGTGAGCCGGCTGATCGGGTAGTTGAGATGGCTTCCGACGTGGATCACGCGCAGACCGTCGTGATCCTCTTCGCGGTCGACTCCGGGGTAGTTCCCGCAGAGGATTGTTACGTCGTGTCGATGTAAGAGGCGCTTGCAGATTTCGAAGGTTCTGAAGGCGCCCCCGCCTCCCAGCCAGGGATTTAGGGGGTCGTCATATATAGTGTGAAGGATCTTCATCGCTGTGCGGGCATTCTCTGTTAGACGCGTTACTGTTTATTTCGGATGCGGCTGGCTCCTAGAGGACCTTCTGTTGTCCGTCTTGTGACGAACTGAAAAAAGGGGCGAAAGCGGAGAGGCCAGACGTTGTATTCCAGCTTCTGATGCACGCAGCCTTTCTTTAGAAGGAGGCTCGTCTGCCTTAGGCAGGATGGGTCAGAGATGATGGGGTGATTGCGTATGATGTGCAGGACTAAGATGAGGACTCCGCCAGCAGGCTAAGGTTTGGGCCTGATCCTGTTCGTGGTCGAGATGCCATCGAGATACGACACGATGATCACCTTACCTCCCGCTCTTTCCACGATTTCTCTGCCCACCACTTCGTCAACGTGGTAGTCACCACCCTTCACGAGAATGTCTGGCTCGAGTGCCTCGATCAGTTTCGTCGGTGCATCCTCTTCGAACACGACAACAGAATCAACGACAGCGCGCAAGGAGAGGTTTGAGACTCTGGTTTCGAGGTCATCGACTGGACGACCGTTACCCTTGAGTCGATGGACCGAGTCGTCACTGTTTAGGCCGACGACAAGCACGTCTCCAAGCTTTGCGGCCTCA